>JAGQQP010000433.1 GCA_020426085.1 Planctomycetaceae bacterium
TGAGGGGACAGACAGTGGGGCGCTGTGTCTACTTTATCAGTGTGATGACATTGTATCTGGCGATGCTGGGGGCCGTAGCTGCTCAAAACCCGATGATGCTGCTAGTATTGACGACGGCTTCTGCGCTGTTTCATTCCATTGAATATCTGGCAATCGTCAACTGGTCGGTCGATCGGACCCGGAAATCCGGTCAATCGACGACGCAACTGTTTCAAAAACTGATGCCTCGCTGGGGGCTGGTTCTGGCTGTGTTTGTCGTCATCTTAGGCATGGGTGCCTGGTTGATGGAATCTCATCTGCTGGAACTCTGGCTTACTGCCAATCTGATCATGGCGTTTCTGCATTATGCCTATGATGGGTACCTCTGGAAATCGAGGAGGCCTGCTCGCGCATGAAACGTCAGGAACTGCAAGGTCAAACCACCGATGCGTCATCAGTTGATTCTATCCCTGTGAAGGAAGCGACTAATGAGTCTCCGAGTCGTAGTCTGATCATCCTGCTGGCCATCATTCTGTCTTGTCTGAGTGGCTGGTGGGTTTCAACGGTCCGCGATGTGGGAAGTCTGAGTCTGCCTTACCTGCGTATCGATATTGCGATTGTCTGCTTTGTCTGCATGTTGCCACTGGTAATTCTATGTTCTGACTGGTTGTTCCGGGTCTTCAGTCATCACAGTCCTCCTCTGTTCAAACTGGTTTTGATCATTTTTTATACTGGTGCGGCAGGGATTCTGATCATGGCTTTGACCAGCAAAAGTCCCAGTGGCACGTTGAGCAGTTACGATGCCTGGGAGTCAATTATCCTACGCCCTGTTCTGGCTTTCTGGCTGCTGATGACACTGTGTCTGATCGAAGGACAGATCTCCGGCAGAGGAAAATCCATTGAGTCAACTTTTCAGCAGGGACTCCTGATCTGGGGCCTGGCTTTAATAACAGCAGTCCTGGTGCCAGCGATCTATATTCAATCGCGGGTAGATGAAATCGTTACAAACGTTGAGGAATCACTGGGCAGTGGTCGTCTGGGGGATGCCCGACGTTTGACACGCGAAGTTTGTGTGCTGGCACCGTGGCAGAAAATTAGTGGAATGCCTGCGGGAGATCTGGCGCGCGATCTGGATCGCAGCTGTTATGAAATCGAGCGCAACTTGAGTTATATGCAGCTTGAATCGAATGCAAATGAAGAAACCGCCTATCAACAGGCTCGGTTACTGACCATTTTAGGGAAACGTGCCGCAGCACTCCGTCTGCTGGCTCCCTGGAAAGATCAACAGACTGTCAGCCCGCTTACCTGTCAGTTGCTGGGAAATATTTATCAGCAGCAGGAGCAGTGGGAAGAAAGCGAAATCTGGTACCGAAAGTCCCTGAATGCCTGGAAACGATTGCCGCATTCAGAACAGCAACAGGCGGGGATTGTCTCTGCCTGGAAAGGGATTGCATTTGCTGAAAGGAAACGAGGGAACTATGAAGAAGCAGAAAGTGCGTATTTATCGGCGTTGTCACTGGCACCTGCGGCCGACCAGCATTTTTTACTCGCACAGTTTTATGAAGACACACAACAGACAGCCAAAGCACGGGAACACGCTCTACAGGCGATGGCATTAAATGTTGATCGCTACGGGGAATCCGGACAGAAACTGATTACCTCATTACAGCAGCAGCACTTTGGTTGTTTCAATGTCTGGCGGGGCGGAACTCGCTGAACCAGGCCAGATGCGGACGTATCAGAGTCCTGCTGTCTATGAAATGCTGCCTGTTCTATCGGTAACGGTTATCCGATGATGTCCCGGCGCTGTGAAACGTAGTCCCAGACGACGTAGCGGTCCAAGTCACGTCCGGCTGTAAAGAAGACGCGCCCCTGTGTTGCTTCCGCCAGACGGTGTGCGAACTGGATATCCTCACTGGACTGAGACCAGCTGGGAATCAGAAAAATATTGATCGTGATGCCTTCGCGTTTACAGAGATGAGCTTCCCGCATTGTGGCTGCTTCAGTCTGGGGATCAGGGGGATAAAGCAGATACAGTTGCTCCCCTTCAAAGTGCGCGGTAGGCAGGCCATCGGTAATCAGAATGATCTGCCGGTTGGGAGTGTCCTGCAGCGCGAGAAAATGTCGAGAGAGCTGCAGTGCATGCTGGATGTTCGTGAAGTGTGGCGGGACAATCTGTTCGCTGATGTTTTCATCGCTCATATCCACTTTCAGACGGACAAAAGGATCGAAAATGGTCACCGGCTTGGGCATCAGTTCGACGATTTCTGCAGCAGTCCGCGGTTTGGCAAACGTATACATCTCGATGAATTGCAGGTAGTCACCTGGATATTCGCCGCGGATCAATGCTTCCAGCGCCAGCCCCATCTGCTTCACGTTGACGTACTGCCCTTCGTATCGCATGGAGCCGCTCATGTCCATCAACACGGTCGTCGCACACTTGGGGGTGTTGCGCGTTTTATGAATCACAAGGTCATCGGACTTCAGGCGAATGGGTAAGCCGGGACCATCGCGGAGAATCGCATTCGTAAATGACTGCGTGATGTCCATGTTCGAGACAGAATCACCAAATTCATATGGTTTGGTAGTGGGGAGTTCAACGGCTCCTTCGCCCACCACCGGACCGGTATGGCGCCCGGTGCGGGAGGCCTGCAGGTCGCTGAAGATTTTTTCCAGGATGCGGCTCTGAAACAGTCGGTATGCTTTCGGCGTCAGGCGAAACTGACCTTTGGAGAACTCCAGTCCCTGCTGGTCAGCCATTTCCCGCATCAGGTCGCGGACCTGTTTCTGCAGAGCTTCCAGTGTTTCCATATCGCCGGGCTGTGTGAATTCGGACAGGGCCTCCATATCGATAATGGCGATCTGTGCGGTCTCTCGGGCTTCTTCGAGTTGCTTGAGCAGTTCGTCAATCTTTTCCAGTTCTGCCTTAATTTCCAGAGCTTCTGGAATCGTCATCGATGTTTGCCCGCTGAAGTAATATTTCGATGCCAGCTCATCAATTTCGTATTTGTCGCTTAGGCGGTCCACCAGCTGAACCAGTCCGCGGGCAAATGGACTGCTGTCGTCTTCTGTTTTATACCAGATTCGTTCCAGATCGTAGATCTGCTCTTCGCGAACCGCCTGTTTGAAATAATCTTTCAATCGGCGGGGAGGTTGCATCTGTTTTGCGTAATCACGATAGGCACGCCTGGCTTTTTTCCTGACACTGTCAGTTTCGTACGTTTC
This sequence comes from Planctomycetaceae bacterium, assembly GCA_020426085.1. Lineage (GTDB taxonomy): Bacteria > Planctomycetota > Planctomycetia > Planctomycetales > Planctomycetaceae > Gimesia. Next base: position 3,205 of record JAGQQP010000433.1, read on the forward strand.
CAGGATTTTGCGTTTACGTTCTTCCAGCATGGCAACGAGAGCATCCAGGCTGGGGCCCAGTCCTGCGATCTGGCTGGGATCGAGTCGGATGGCCCGTGCCAGTTCTTCCTCTGTCAGTTCCCGCATGGAGCCATAGTACATCATATGATTCAATGCGGGAGAGACCAGGTCAGGAGGGGGTTGCATCGGGTCGGGGATACGTTTCGGATCGTACTTCTGGTACGTGTGAATGATCCCGCCGGTCAGTCGTTTATCAGACATAGTTTGTATCTCAATCTCTCTCAGGAGAGTTGTGAAAGAATAGAAACGTTGTGCTTAAGTTTCATAAACAATGCGTCCATGATCTTGCGAACGCGAAATCTTGCTGTTGGCATACAGTCCTGCCAATACGAATTCGATACAGGAGGCCCGGATGGCTTCATCACCCGATGCATTGACTTCGAAGGCTTTATCCCAGACAGGGGGAACCCGCTTGAGTCGTTCTGCGTATTGCGAAGAAGGCAGCATATCTCCCACTTCGATTTTGATGCCCTGGGCAAAGATTTCGCCGATTTCTGCCAGACCATGTTCTACAATATATTCCTGGAAGACATCCTGAATCGCCTTGGCGATGATCGCATCCAGCACCTGTCGTTCGGACATCTGGTTGGCACCCATCAGATCGAGTTCCAGTTTCCCCAGGGAAGAAGAGTAGAGGTGCCCCAGATCACTGATGCGGGGGACAGCCGGTTTTTCATGGAGTACCGCGCCCCTTCTGCGGGCCGCAGCGATCATCATCCGATAATTGGCGATACTGAAGCGGGCACTTACGCCCGAATCATGATCAACATATTTTGAAGCCCGGGCGGCAATTGTGATCTGTTCAACGATTTCCCGCATGAAATAAGGGACAACCACGGGGACTTCCCCTTCCAGTTCCACGCTGGCTTCCTGTTCCATGATTTCAATTCCCAGGCTGCGATCGCGGGGGTAGTGGGTATGGATGACCGAGCCAATCCGGTCTTTCAACTGCGGGATCACTTTTCCACTGCGGTTGAATGTCGACGGGTTGGAGGAAAACAGAATCAGCATGTCCAGGTCAAAACGGATGGGGTAGCCGCGTATCTGCACGTCCCGTTCTTCCAGAATAT
>JAGQQP010000434.1 GCA_020426085.1 Planctomycetaceae bacterium
TAAACGTCACAGGAAATGAATGCAGTCCCTGGCTGATCGACTTTCTTTCAGAACGGTTAAATACCGACTGCGAAATGGGCAATCCTTTTGAAAGCCTGGAACGCTGGCCGACTTCCACATCCATCCTGGAACGACCCGGCAGATGGACGACCGCATTGGGCCTGGCCATGAAAGAGAAAACTATTTAGAGCCGGAACCCGATCGACACGGAATCACAAACATACTGATTTATTAAAACGGATGTGAAATACATCTCATCCGGAAAGACCCCGCTAAGGGCGAGAATATGATACCTGAAATTGATTTTTTACCAGCCAGTTATCGCGAAGTCAGAAGGCGGCAACGAAACCGCATCTGGCGACGAACGATCGTGTTGATTTTCCTGACACTGGTCACCCTGAGTACGGTGCGCCAGCGCGAAATTCAACATCAGCTGCAGACGAAAAAAGACGCGCTGGAAAAACGTGCGCAATTGATGAACGATTCACTGGAAGACCCCACACAACTGATGCTCCAGATTCAACAGACGGACATTCAGGCAGATCTGCTGGCGGGACTGCTGCTGGACGAATCACCGGCACAGATCCTGAATATGATCAGTCAGGCTTTGCCGGATTACGTTTCCCTGAATGAATTTCAGTTCACGTTTGAAAAAGCACCCGTCAAAGTCAAAGAAGAGACATTCATTAAAAAATCTCCCTCTAAAAAAACGGAGAACGAACAGCCGGAACTGGTGGATCTGAAACACCTGCAGGGATTGCACGCGAGTGAAAATCTGGTCGTCAATCTGCAGGGCATCTCACCAGACCATCTTTCGATCTCCCACTTCATGTCAAACCTGGATCAGATGGGCGTCTTCAGAGAAATCGATCTGATTCAGTCGAATGAAACCCTGTTTGAGGGACAACCTCTGCGGGTATTTCGACTCAGAATCGTCGTGAATTCGCCAGGCAAGTATATCCCCAAAATTGATACCCATTTAACCGCCGGTCTGGATCGCTGGATCACGGCAGGAGGCTTGTTCCATGAATGATAAATTACGTCGCGATAGTTTGATTACCATCATCGGCCTGTCCGTTGTTGTGGCCCTGTTTACCTTCGTCGTTTATTTACCGGGGCTGAAAAGCAAGCAGCAGTTGAATAAGGAAATTGACGAGTACCATCAGAAAATCTCTGCCATACCAGCCAAGGTGAAGCAACTGGAGGAACTGCATCAGCAGCTGGATCAGCGTATCGCATTCATTGATCGACTCAGTCAGAGAATTCCTGTCGGCAAAGATACACACCAGGTACTCCAGCGTGTCGCGCTGCTGGCAAAAACAGCCTCACTCACCGTTTCCGAATTGAATCCGGGTGAGACGGAAGAACATGCCACTTATACCAGGCAGCCTTTCAAATTGAGTATCACCGGTCAGTATTCGGGGCTCCTGCAGTTTCTGAATGATCTGGATAAAGAGAAACGTGTGTTTACCGTCAATCAGGTTTCACTCGTCAAACAAGATGGAGACTCTACAGGGATTATCAAGGGAACCATAGACCTGTCGGTTTACGCATTACACGAGAACCAGAGGGATTATTCTGATTTTTCCGAAAATAGGGTTAGCAAGACGTTTCTTTCGGCCGATAAGAGATAAGGGTGCACTCTGATTCAAGTTGCTCTCAGACTGTTCCTCGTGAAAAAACAGTTTAGACCAGATGATGTAACTTCTGGTCTTTTATGGATTTAAAGTGGTGATTCACGCGTGAAATCTTTCAGTGAACAACTTGTACACGATTTAAAAGTGAGCTGGCAGAAGACGCTTGTATTAAGTCTGTTGCTGGTTGTCGGGATGTATTTCTGGATCCCGCCGCTTTATCGTGCCATTCGAGGAAGTTCGAGTACAGCAGTCGCTCCGGCCAAAGCATCTGCCAAAGAAATTCCTCAACGCCCTCCCGTGAAAACGGAAATGAGTTTTGCGACGAGTGAAGCGGCGGATGAACCACGTCATTCCTGGGAGAAATTTGATTCGTTAATGCAGACCGATCCCCTCGTGCAGTCCGTGCAGATGGGAGCGATGCAGAAGAATCCGTTTGAAGTCAACCGCGATCAGTTCTCGCCTCCCATTCTGTTTGCCGAAGAGCCCGGAGAACCGGTTGAGAAATCGGAACTGAAGGAACCCACTCCGGCACCGGTATTGCCTGAAGACCTGGTTTTGAAAACCACAATCATCGGAAAAACGCGGAAAGCGGCAATTATCAATAACAAGTTGTACTATGAAGGCAAATCATTTGAGCACAACGAGTCGACTTACGTTCTGGAGCAGGTCGCTGCCCGGAATGTGATCTTGAGCCAGGGGTCTCACAAGTTTGAACTGAAAATTCAAAATGACCCTTCCGCCTTTATTAAATATGAACAATAACAGTTCGCATCACTGGCTGATTTAGACTGATTCGAACGATCACGGATGATGGTCGAAACATGAACAGACAATTTTTTTTACCGGCTTTCTGGGCAACTCTCACAGGACTGTCTCTGCTGCTGATTGCTGCGATGACAGACGTCAAAACGCCGCAGTCTCTGTTTATTTCGCCTCAACACTCAGTCAAGTCACAACTGCCTGCCACTGAGATCAGACCCACAGCAGCACAACTGGCTCCTGTTTCTGTCCAGCCTGAAACTGCTGAAACACAAGTCACTCAAACACCGGTCTCTCATGCGCCTGTCAGAACTGAGCAGAGCTTCACTCAAACCGTAGAACCGCAGCCTCAGGTAGAGCCCGCTGTTCTACCGGCAAAAACAGAATCCAAAATGGTTTCAGTCAGCAAACAGACGCCTCGCTCCCGACTGCTGGTCGAACCCGGAATTGAGATTTCGACGATCCCGGACAACAGTCCCTATGCGCGATCCATTAAATTCAATGTTGCCAATGATCAGGATCGGGCTGACGAGGAATCAGAAAAATCAAAAATGGAACTCCGGCTGGCCAGCCTGACCAGGCAGGTCGACCGGTTGACCAATCTGCAACTACAGGCACAACAGCAGTCCAACATGGAACTGGCTCAAAATACCAACCGTCTGGAACAGGCAACACAACTCCTGCAGCAGATGCAACAGATGAATCAGCTGCGCGATCTGGAACGGAAACTGGACGGTATGCAGGGTAAAGACCCGGCTGGTCCTGCAGCAGCAGAAAAGAAAACTGAGCCGCCCGTCACAGAGGCACCGGCAACCGAGACACCAGAAACGACAAAGAAGAAACCACTGCTCAAAATCAGTCCGAACAATGATTCCAGTGAAACCTTTTCGCTCCAGATTCAGGATGCTGAAATCATGCAGGTCCTGGATATGCTGGGTGAACTTTCCGGATTGAATATTCTGACCGGGCAGGGAGTTACCGGAACGATCACCGCAAATCTGAAAAACGTCACCCCTGCTCAGGCTCTGGATGCCATCCTGCGCTCTCGCGATCTGACCTCTGAAAAAGAGGGAGATTTCATCTATGTGATGACCCAGGCACAGCTGGAACAGAAAAAGAAATCCAGCCGCAAAGTCGTTACCAAGCTCTATAGCCCGTTTTACATTAGTGCCAAAGAGTTACAGAACCTGATTACTCCGATTCTGACCGAAAACATCGGCATCGTTTCGCTGACGACACCCAGTGAAGTTGGCATCGCACCGGATCCCACCAGTGCGGGCGGCGACTCTTTTGCTCAAACAGATTCGATCCTCGTCCGCGATTATCCGGAAATTCTGGAAGAAGTGGATCGCCTGCTGGAAAAGATGGATGTCCCTCCGATGCAGGTTGTGATCGAAGCAATGATTCTCAGTGTCGCTCTGAACGACGATATGAAATTCGGCGTCAATTTTGCCATGCTGGGTGGAAATAACAAAAACCTGGTCGTCGACGGCAACGGAAATACGCTCAATAATTCCAGCGGTTTCCCGGGTTCTGGTTCTACTTCCATCGTCCCGCCTACAGGGCAGTTTGTCGCAGATATCGCAGGTCTGAAATATGGGTTCCTGCATGGAGATATCAGCGGTTTTATTGAAGCCCTGGAAGACGTAACAGAAACTAACCTGATTGCTTCACCACAATTACGGGCGTTAAACAAGCAGAAAGCCGAGTTGATTATCGGTGACCGGATCAGTTATTCGACCGTTACCCAGAACGGCAATACCTCGATTCAGAACGTAAACTTCCTGGATTCGGGGATTGTATTGAACCTGCGGCCCTTCATTACGCCCGATGGTCAGATCCGCATGGAAGTGCATCCCGAACGCAGCTCGGCCACCATCAACCCGAGTACCAATCTCCCCGACCTGCGAACGACCGAGGTTACCACCAACGTCAT
>JAGQQP010000435.1 GCA_020426085.1 Planctomycetaceae bacterium
ACTGGCGGACCCCCGTTGCACGACGGATTTCGATCATGTCGGACGAGGATCGCAAGGTTGCCAATGAACTGGAGGTCGAAGCGCAGAAAGTTCTCGCAGAACGCACCGAACTGGTTAACCAGTTTATCGACCGGACTCTGGAACGTGAGCTGATGGATGTGCCGGAAGACAAACGGGACGCGATGCGAACCGCTTACAAAACAGCCGGTAATAAACGCAGCAAAGAGCAGGTAGCGATGCTCAAAGAGTATCCCCGCATCAATCGTCTCTCTGCCGGTTCGCTGTATCTTTATGATCGCACCCTGCATGAGCAGTCGAGTAAAGCCGCTCAGAAAGCGAAAGACCTGGCCAAAACGCTGGTAGAAAAAATTGAGAAAGAAACGCTGGAGAAAATCCCCGCTGAGAAGAAAGCGTTAGCACTGGCTGCGAAAAAAGCGGAAGTGAAAAACCAGACGGAAGAACAGAAACAGATTCTGGCTGAATTCCCCGCGTTGCTGGTTTCCGTTTCGAATCTGGAAAAATTTGATCCCCAAGGGGCTGCCGAGATTCAGCACCTCAAAGACGAATCGCAGAGGCTGGCCGATCTCAAAACAACAAAAATTCTGACCGAATACAGCGATAAAGCCACCGCGATCCGAAATAAAAAACCAAAAGAAGAATTCATCCGCGTGCTGACAGAAGTGCCGGGAAAAGTTCCCAAAACCTTCTTCTTCAATCGCGGAGATTTCGAACAGCCCAAACATGAGCTGGAACCAGCCGGCCTGACCGTGATTAAATCCAACCTGGCAAAACCGGTTGAAATTCCCTCCCTCAACAAAGACATCCCGACAACCGGGCGTCGTCTGGCGTATGCCAACTACATCACCAACGGTCAGCATCCGTTGACGGCACGTGTGTTTGTGAACCGTCTCTGGCTGCATCACTTTGGTAAAGGCATCGTGGCCTCTCCCACCGACTTCGGCAAACTGGGCATTCCGCCGACTCATCTGGAATTACTGGACTGGCTGGCGAATGATTTTGTTGCCAACGGCTGGAAGATCAAGCGGATGCATAAAATGCTGATGACTTCGACTGCGTACATGCAGAGTTCACAGCGGTCTGACGAATACGATGTCGTCGATCCGGACAATCTGTTGTATGGACACATGCCCGTCCGCCGTCTGGAAGCCGAAACCATCCGCGATTCCATTATCGCCGTTACCGGAAAACTCAAAACTGAACTGTACGGCGAACCGGTCCCCGTGAAGGAAGACGAAGTCGGGCAGATCGTAGTTGGTATTGCCAATGTGGACTCAGCAGGTCGACAGGGTAAAAATCTGAAGATGGATGACCGCAAATTCCGTCGCAGTATTTACGTCACCGTCAGCCGCAGTAAACCGCTGGCCGTGCTCGATATGTTCGATGCACCCAAGATGGAGCCGAACTGTGAGAAACGTTCTTCCTCCACCGTGGCACCTCAGTCACTGTTGATGATGAATAGTGCTTTCATGGTGGAAAATGCCGAGCTTTTTGCAGAACGTCTGCTGAAAGAAAAGGCCGGCAATAGAGCAGAACAGGTCAAACTCGCCTGGATGCTGACATTTGGAAAAGAACCTTCGGCGGAAGAAATTCAGCAGTCTGTCGAATTTATTGATTCGCAGCTGCCTCAATTTAAAGATAAGAAAGACAACGCAGGAAAAACTCCTGAGCAACTCGCTTTGGCGACCTTCTGTCAGGCATTACTCAGCAGTAACGGCTTCCTGTATGTGGACTGATTCCATTTACCTGATTTAGTTCATTGAGAAATAATTATTGAATCCGCTTAGAATAACGGTATCGAATTATGAAACAACAATCGATTTCAGCCCCTCATTCCAGACGACACTTTCTGGCTTCCGGTTCCATGGGCATCGGTTCTCTGGCACTCTCCTGGTTGCTGAATCAGGATCAGGCCCTGGCCAAACCAGCCGTCGTGCGGCCTGAGCTGGAAAAGAAACAGTTCGACCTCAGCCTGAAACCGACCCATCATCCACCCCGCGCCAAAGCCATGATCTCCATGTTCATGCAGGGGGGGCCCAGTCATCTGGATATGTTTGATCCCAAGCCGATGCTCCAGAAGTACGACGGCAAAAAATTTCCCGGCGACATCAAATACGACAACGCGGCGCAGGCCAGTTCGAAAGTGCTGGGCAGCCCCTGGAAATTCAGCAAACACGGCCAATGTGGAATGGAACTGTCGGAACTCGTTCCCGGTTTATCTGAAGTCGTCGATGATATCGTCCTGATGCGGTCCATGCACACCAGCGTGAACAATCATGGTCAGTCCATTTACGCGATGCACAGCGGTCGCATCCTGCCCGGGCGACCGACCCTGGGAAGCTGGTTGACCTACGGTCTGGGAGCCGAATCGGAAAACCTGCCAGCATATATCGCGATGGTTGATCCCGGCGGCGCACCCGTGCTGGGCGTCGATAACTGGACCAACGGCTGGTTGCCTTCACTCTACCAGGGAACCGTGATTCGTCCCAAAGAACCACGCATTCTGAATCTGAATGCTCCCCCGCATCTCAGTGGGAAAGCACAGGAAAAGTATCTCGACTTCCTGGGTAATCTGAATCAGCGTCACCTGAATCAGCATCCGGGTGAAGACGATCTCTCGGCGCGGATTGCCAGTTACGAGCTGGCGGCCAAAATGCAGACCGCTGCTGCCGAAGCGCTGGATCTGAGCAAGGAAACCAAAGCGACACAGGCCCTGTATGGGATTGATGATCCTACATCAGCCGAGTTCGGCAAACGCTGTCTGATTTCCCGTCGCCTGATTGAGCGGGGTGTCCGCTTTGTACAAATCATGACCGGCAACCAGACCTGGGACCATCACACCAACATGCGGACTTCACTCCCTCTGGCCTGTAAGCGGGTCGATGTGCCTGCCGCCGGTCTGGTGAAAGATCTTAAGCAGCGTGGCCTGCTGGATGAAACCCTGGTTCACTGGGGTGGTGAAATGGGCCGTCTGCCTGTGATTCAGAATGATGCGGGTGTCGCCAAGCAGGGCCGCGATCACAATACCTACGGATTCAGCATGTGGCTCGCCGGTGGGGGATTGAAGGGGGGCATGACCTATGGTGAAACCGACGACTTCGGTCATCATGCCGTCAAAGACAAGGTCAGCCACAGTGACTACCATGCAACGCTGATGCACCTGTTCGGTCTGGATGCAGAACGCTTGACCTTCACCCGCAACGGCGCACCACAGACACTGATTGACGGTCAGGAAAACCGTGTGGTGAAAGAAATCATTGCCTGATATCTGCTGAATAGAAATTGAAATAAAAACGCCCTGCAGAAACAGGGCGTTTTTTTATAAGCTGCCAATACCGGATTGTTTATTTTGCCGGGATGGCAATCATATCCAGCACCAGGATGCGATTCGGTACGCCTACACTTTTGACGGTCGCTTTGGAAGCAGCCGGCGGTCGCTGGGGATTATAGTATTCGGTGCGAATTTTACCGAAGTCACCACTGATGCCGTCTTCGGATACGTAATAAGTCGCTTTTGCCAGATGCTGCATATCGCTGCCTGCTTCTTCCACGATGGTTTTCAGTTGATTGAAGACGCTATGAATCCGCGTGGGATAGTCACCTGGCTCTTTCGAGGTAATGCCCGACACATAAATCCGGTCGCTGACTTCAGCGATCGCGACCCGGCTGTAAACGGGTGAAGCTTTCATGCCGGTCGGAGTTTTATAAGTAACCGTTTCTGCAGGACGTGATGCGGGGGTCTCTTCAGGCATGGCGACAATCATTTCGATTTCGATCGGCAGTGATGAAAACCATTCGACCAGCGTGACCGGCGGCCTGCGTTCTTCGGGGAAGATGCCGTCAATCATCTCGGTAACTTCATTGGCCTGGCTCATGGGGGTCATGAAGGCTTTGATCTGAACAATGTTCTTTGGCTTGGCACCCAGGAATTCCAGAGTCTGGAACAGCTCTTTCATCGTCAGAATGGCGGCTTCGGAAACTGTGTCGGCTTTGACGGCCTGACCGGAAATATAAGCGGTACGACCTGCGGGGAGCAGAGCGACACGAAATCCGGAAGGGGCATCGTTGAACACTTTGGTTCCCGTCAGTTTACTGGACGTTTCCGTCGCCGCTACCGCATCCAGTGCCACCAGGGCCTTCGGATCGGGCAGTTTTGTCACGACATAGGTGCACGCCGGTTGCGCGACAAATTCCAGTTCCTGCGTCAGTCGCTGCTGAACTTCCGGGACCAGTTCTTCACGGGCAACGTAAATGTTCAACTTCACCAGCTTGTTCATCGAACAGTCTACTTTTTTCAGCAGATAATCC
>JAGQQP010000436.1:0-4031 GCA_020426085.1 Planctomycetaceae bacterium
CGTCCTGTAGAAAATTCTGAGCGAAGGGGGTGTCGTTCACATTGGGATACATGCCGACGGCGGTGCCGTTCACGAGAATGTCGTAATGACCGCTGCCCCGGTTTTCCCAGGTGCAATGATTGCAGCCCAGGTCTTTTGCCAGTTGTTCCCCCCGGGCACGACTCCGGTTCGAAACGGTCAGCACACCACCGGCGGCAACAATGCCGGCGCCAATCGCCCGCGAGACACCGCCGGCCCCCAGCAACAGTACCTGTTTTCCGTTAATCGGATCGGTGGTCGCTTTGCCTGCGGGGTCAAGTCCCAGGCGAATGCTGTCGAGGGCGGCATCGTAGTCGGTGTTACGGGCCTGCCAGGCGTTCTTTTCATCTTTGAAGAGCGTGTTGGCAACTCCCATTTTTTGGGAAGCTTCGTCGGCTTCATCGGCCAGTTCCAGTGCGCCGGCTTTGTGGGGAATCGTTACGCTGTAGCCCTGTACTTTGAGCCATTCGAATTCCTTGAGTGTTTCCTTGAGCCGGTCTTTGGGAATGCGAAACGGCAGGTAGACGGCGTCGAGCTTATCGTGCTTGAACGCGATGTTATGAATCAGCGGGCTCAGGCTATGCGCAATTGGATCGCCGATGACGCCGTACACGGGGGTCTCGGGACCGATTTGATCGTAGCGGTAAATCCGCGACATTTCCGAGTAGGCCAGCTGTCCGGGAGCCAGTTCGCGTTCGCGGCTGAACGTGGCGTAGGTGAAGGGCGCACCATATTTTCCGCAGAGAATGCGGCTGATCACGCCGTACTCGCCCATGCAGAAACCGATGGTGGGAACCTTGGCATTCGCGACCAGCTGCAGCATGCGGACCGAGTCGCCGGGCGAATTGGCCATGGTCACCAGCTTGACGATATCGGGATCTTTCTCGCACATCGAAGCGTAAACTTCTTCGAGGTCGTCGGGAGTCTCATCGAAATTGTGATGACTGATAATGCGTTTGGTTTTGCCGTAACGGGGGATGGCCCCGGCGATGTCATCTTCGATATCGACGTATTCGACTTCGGAAACGATGGCGGTGCGCAGCAACGCCTGACGTTGTTCTTCGGTGCGGCTCCAGCGGCCTTTGTCTTCCTGACGACGACAGGTGATGACGACCGGCGTGGGTCTGTCTTTAATCAAGCGGCTCACATCGGGAGCGCGGGCGATCCAGTCCAGCCGCAACTCCACCAGTTCTGCCCCTTTTTCTGCGAGGGAGCGGTGTTCCATCATCACCATTTTGTGTCGGGTTCGACCGATGCTGACACAAATCATTGAATTACTTCAGCTTTCTATAAGGTGCCGGGCTGTCAGCGAACGTGATTTTTCACACAGGTTTCTGACAGGCAGACGAATGAACAACAGAGAGAGCGACCAGTGTACCCAATTTCTGACGCTGACTCAAACAAGTGCCTGCCGCTCTGTCCCATTTATTATAGCGAATCAGGGTCGATGTCGACTGGTGTTGCCGTTCCCGACAGCGATGCCGTTCAGAAACCGCTGCGAATTCGGTCGCAGGCCATCCCGGTTGTGGGGCCTGCAGGGATTCTACGGATTCTGAAAACGGGATTGACTTAATATAACGACCGTTATATAACGTTCGTTATATTAAAAATTCCAATCTGAATTTCAGGGAGAAACAGGATGAGTCAAGTAAGTGAAGACGTTATGCACGGCCAGGGATACGACTGTTTTAACGCGGGACCAATGGAGAGCTGGACGCGGTTTCGTCTGTCGCCCCCCGATACGCCGATACCCGCGCGGGGAAAATATTTTCTGCGGAAGTATCTGAACTCCGACGGGCTGGAGATGTCAGTCAACGCGTTGCCCGCAGGTCGCGAGATGCCGTTCGTACATCGTCATAAGGAGAACGACGAGATTTACTTCGTCATTCAGGGGCAGGGACAGTTTCAGGCGGGGGAAGACGTGTTCGACGTCTCGGAGGGATTCTTTATTCGTCTTTCGCCGGAAGTGCCCCGGGTCTGGCGAAATCACTCGGAGGAGCCGTTATACTATCTGGTAATCCAGTACCGCGCCGACAGCAGTGTGACCGGCACCATTCAAGACGGCGAGCGTCTGGAGGATTACCCAATCGCCTGGAAAGAAGGACCCGAGGATGACGCCCCCCACGGATCGTAAAACCCGTTCCCGCAAAAACATTCTGAACGCCGCACTCAGGATGTTTAAGCGTCAGGGGTACGTGGGGAGTGGCGTGGACGGCATTATGGAAGAAGCCGGCATGACCTCAGGGGCCTTTTATGGCCACTTTGAATCGAAAACGGATGTGCTGGGCGCAGCGCTGGTGCAGTCGTTCATCGAAGACCAGTCCGCCATGAACGGGGCACTCCGTGATTGTGAAACCCCCGAGCAGCTGATCGAGATCATGCAGCGGTACCTGTCGAGCAAACATTGCGAGCATGTGGAGGAGGGATGCTCGATCCCTCCTCTGCTGTCCGACCTGGGTCGCGCTGATGCAGAATCGAAAGCGCAGTTTGAAGAAGTGATCCAGTGGATGGTCGCGCAGTTTGAGGAACGCTCCCACAACGAATTTTCCCGACAGGAAATCCTCTCGACCCTGGCACTCTGTTTTGGCGGACTGTCGCTGGCACGGGCCGTCAAGTCACCTGCCCTGGCGCGACAGATTCTCTCTGCCTGCCGCAAGAATTTACCGATTCAGAAGAAAGAATAATATCAGGTACCGTAGAGAATACCTGAGCGATGCTGACTCTCTGTACCCCGGTTTTTCCCAGCCAGAAAACAACCTTCAATCATTGATGTTTTTCCTGCAGGCGTGAGTATATAATAGAGGCTGAGTTCAAGATTGCTTTTCTCTTTCTGCTGACGCATCACTTAAGGAATGGCTGTCATCATGTTTGCATTAAGCTCGCTGCTGCTGACACTTTCAATCGGCGCCCTGCCCGACGCACAACCCACGACCGTTCAGATTCGTGAAACGGTACAACGCGGGATTCCCTATATTGAAGAAAAGGGGCTGTGGTGGATTGAAGAAAAGAAATGCGTCACCTGCCACCGTGTAGGCAACATGGTCTGGAGTCTGCAGGCCGCGAAACAGCGGGGCTTCACCGTCAGTGATCGCCTGCCGGAATGGCGGCAGTGGTCGATCGACAAGTCGCTGGCGAACAATGACAAGGGAAAGATCACCGGCCTGGGTAATAAGGAAGGTGTGGCTCAGCTGCTGTTAAGTCCGGATCCGGATGAAAAGAATCCCGCACTGAAAGAAACCAGAAACAAACTGGCGGCGATTTTACTCGAAGAACAGCGGTCCGATGGTTCCTGGAAAGCGGGGGGCCAGCTCCCGTTTCAGAAACGTCCTGCCGCCGAGACAGACGCTGTTTCCACCATGTGGCTGACGCTGGCACTGCTCGCGGAAGGGAAAAACGAAGCCAGCACTCCTGCTATCACCCGCGCGATGAAATATATCGCAGCGAGTTCACCGGGCAAAAGTGTCGAATGGTATGCCGTCCGCTTACTGCTGGCTGTCCAGTCGGGAGAGACGGAAGTGCGCGACCAGCTGGTGAAACAGCTCCGCAGCCAGCAGCATCCGGACGGCGGCTGGGGCTGGATGATCGCCGACGACAGTGATGCCCTGGGAACGGGCCTGGCTTTATACGCGCTCCTCCCGGCAGGCGTCGATCGAAACGATCCTGCCGTCAAAGGGGCGCAACAGTTTCTGGTGAGCACGCAACGCGACGATGGTTCGTGGCCCGTGCGGGGTACTAAAGAAAAGAAGAAAAAGAGCGTTCAGGAAACGGCCGTCTATTGGGGAACCACCTGGGCCGTGCTGGGGCTGGTGGAGAGTTTGCCGCGGTAATTCGTAGTCGTTCCAGAATGGGGGTTGAGGAATCTTTCATTCTACATCGAACGATCCCTCTGTCAGTTTCCTGCTCGCTCTGCTCGGCCCGAATTACATTCGGGCCCACCCAGTTTAGTCTTCACTGTTGCCCTTGTCGTTGGAACTGTGATTGAAACTCGCCAGGCGGGCGGACACGCAGGTACC
>JAGQQP010000436.1:4038-4321 GCA_020426085.1 Planctomycetaceae bacterium
ACTCGGCGGGTGGCACCGAATGTAATTCGGTGTTGGCGCAGACAACAGGAGGTGGCGGTGTGAACTTGAGATTGTGAGGAAGTGCGCCTCATTTTAACTGCGGTTGAATCTATTCGTAACCCGGTTCTGAAGGAAACGCGAGATCTGCAACCTCCTGCTCGCTCCGCTCGGCCCGAATTATATTCGGGCCCACCCGTCAACTTTTTTTGACGAGATGATGAGCGGGGATTGAGCTGAAGTGAATTGGCAGCGTTGTTAATCGTCCAGGTTCCAGGCGGTCATG
>JAGQQP010000437.1 GCA_020426085.1 Planctomycetaceae bacterium
TCCCGTAAACTCATAGTTGACATCACCCTGGCCGTAATAACTCTGAGGATGTGTGGCATAATAATTCAATACAGCAACAGGTTGGTCTTCATTCCAGAAACAGAGGCATCTGAGCCAGGGGTCTATGATTCCTTCCGGTGCATTAATGGCTTCCGGAGATTTTGATTTACTCCAGCGCATCAAACGGACTTTTCCATCTGCTCCCAGCAAACGGCGATTTGAGGCGACCTGCTCAACTTTTGCTTTCCCGATACCCAGGTGAGTGACAGTTTGAGGGGTTTTCAATCCGGAGCGAATGGCACTGGCAACCTGTGAAATGCACTGCATGCCATATTCATTGTCATAGTTTTTTCCGCCGAGCCCCTGTTCTTCCATGATTTTGCCAGTCGCAAAATCGATTCGAGGAGCGTCGTGCTGGTGTAAAGAATGAACGGCGACACGTTCTGGCGAAGTCCCGGCGGCCTCAGCGAGTTTTTCACGCCAGGTGTCATAGCCCTGGTTTCCAATGCCAATGGCATCGACAGCACATAAGACGACCGGTTGTTCATCCGAAAGCAGAACCACACCTCGTGCATAAAGAGGGGTTACAATTTTCCGGGCTGGGGCATAAGCAACGGGCACACCAATTTTGGGAGTGACATCTTCATTGAACGTCACGATTTTCAGATCCCCTGCCCACATGGCCTGTTCAAACCCTGCGAACAGACTGACCTCAAGAAACAGAGCCAGCAATAAAAAGCGATGAAACAGGTTGGAAGGCATGAAATTGATTCCCGTCAGTCTGAGGAGGGCGTAAGGTAAAGAAGTCATTTGAATTGAGATTCTATTCTTAACTTAATCAGCTCCATCGATTCAGACAAGCGGGTGAGTTCCGGTTACAAATCTGATTTCTATCTACAGACTGATATTTTAAGTCGATTCGGGGATCGGATTTTGAAACAATTCTGGTGTAAGAACCGTGACTTGCGGGTGTAATTCAGAGTTGATGTTCTCCTGCTTCATAATCGAGTTTTGGAGTTTTTTTAAATATTTTCGCAATTTCCTCTCTCTCTGTTACGTCCTATCTTCCAGACAACGAGCCAAAAAAACTATACTGAATTGTATAAACCCTGAACTTAACGCTTTTTACGTGAATGTCCTGTTTGCCGTTCATTCTCAAAATCGCGCAGGGTACAAAATAATGTACGGGATGGCGACTATTTAAACTTTTGAGTCTTCAACACTGCAAAACACGATCAAAGTGACTTTGGAGACACTACAATCAACCTGGTTACAGGCTAAGGGTGGGTTATATGCGATATCTGAGACGCGCACCTCGTTTTCTGCTGTTTTCTATCATCGCTTGTTTCTATCTGGCGGCACCGGTTAGCTCATATGCACAATCGACTGTAGAGGCCGATAAGCCGGCTGCCACTACGGATAAAAAGCAGGATGACTGGGATCGTCTGATTTATGTCCCGTTCAAAAACATCAAGGATGTATTCGATAAATCAGATGCCACGATCTTCATTCCCTACCTTGAGTATCTGGAACTCTGGTCAAAATCAGTGGGGGCAGGCACTGACAACGGTTTGAATTTTCCTGCGAAAGCTGTTGTCACCAGTTCCAGCTACCAGGCAAAGATTGAAGAGAATGTCGCCCGGATTCAATGTGACCTGACAATCCAGGTCCTGGGGGATCCCTGGGTGGAAGTGCCACTGCAATTCGGTGACGCCGCCATTGGAAAAGTCAGCTCTCCCAAATCAAAAGTGTTTTTAAGAGGAACCGGAAAAGGCAGTTATACGCTGTTACTCTCAGAAAAAGGGGAGCAACAGGTGCAGATTGAACTGCTGACGCGAGTGAAGAATTCACCCGAGGGGCGGAGTATTCAATTCGTCTGTCCGACAGTCGGAATTACAACTCTGGAACTGTTGATTCCCGAGTCTGATCAGACCGTTAAGATCACCCCGCAACTGGTGCGGCTGCCTGCCAAGTCGCCTGCTGATGCCACACTTGTGAAATCCACGCTGGGTGCCACCGATCAGATCAGTGCCCTCTGGTATCCCCGCGAAAGTTCAAAGCCGGAAATGGATCTGTTAGCCAGTGTTGAAAACTCAACTCTGGTCTCCATTCGGGATGGTCTGGTCCATACTCAGACTACATTAAAATACGATGTACTCAGGGGAGATATGCAGACGGCACGTATTGCAGTGCCTCTGAATGATCGTATTCTGGATCTGTCTTCTTCCAATACCAAGATCAAAAGCTGGAAGGTTGAGAAAAAATCAGATCAGCAGGTGGTTCTGATTGAGTTTCTCAATAAGTTACAGAGTGGGGCATCCATTCAGGTTCACACGGAAAAAGAAATCCCCGAGGAACCATTTCAAATTCTGGGAAAATCCGATTCTGCGACTTATGGAATCCATGCTCTGGATGTCATTCGGGAAAGCGGTCAGATTGCTATCACCCCGGGTGAAAGTATGACCTTCACAGTGACCGAAACATCGGGGGTCACACGAAGTGAAACTGCTGGAATTCCCGAGAGTATTCAAAGGCCGGATGCCGTCTACTATCGCTTCTTTAATCCGTCGGCCCGATTGCAGATTAAAGTGCAGCCTCTGGAAGCTCGAATATTTGTGAACCAGTTGAGTGAGTGCAGTTTTGGAGAAGATGAAATCCGACTGGGAGCGCAGCTGGCATATAACATCCAGCGTGCTGGCATTTTCTCGTTCCAGTTGAAAGTTCCGGAAGAACTGGAGATCGACTCCGTCAATGTGCCGGGCTTGAAAGAATACAACTTTGATAAGCAGTCACGATTGTTGACCATTGCCTTACAGCAGAAATATCAGGGGAATCTCAAAGTACAGATTCGTGCACATCGGGACTTTAAAAAAGCCGACCAGGAATCGACTGTGAACGTTCCCTTGCTTGAGCCGGTCAATGTGGAACGGGAAACAGGACAGGTCGCCATCTTTGCTCCTGAGGCAATGGAACTGATTATCAGCAATCCGGATGTCGTTGGTGCCCAGCCGTCAACATCCTCAAATCGTCTCAAGTCCGGAAATCTTTCACTGGCGTCCATGTGGGATTATAACCGTCGTCCGGTAGAGATTCCGGTTCAGATTCGTATCCGGCCGACGCGTCTGGTTGCGGATGTTGCAACCAGTGTTGATGTCAAAGAGCAGATCGCCGAAGTGACGACCCGGATCAATTACCAGGTTCAGTATGCCGGGGTCGACACATTCCGATTTGCAGTTCCTGAAGCGATTGCGGATCTGGTTCAGATTCGATCGCTTTCACCAGCGCCGGCACCTTCCATAAAACAGAAGAGTCGAGCCGAACAGGCAGTCGATGGGTGGGTGGTCTGGACAGTGACGACACAACGGAGCGTACAGGGGCCTTATAACCTTGAAGTACGATATGATATTACTCCCGGATTACAGGCGACCGTAGCCAACCCAGTCGTTGCAGAAAAAACAGCTGAAGATGAGAAAGAGAAAACTGAGGAAGATAAAACTGAGAAACAGAAACCAGCTGAAACCACAGCCGGGGACATCGCATTAAAAGAGATCGCTTTGTCTCCCGTCAAAGTTCTGGGTCTGGTTAAGAACGAGGGGGACTCACGATCACGTGAGGTTGCTCTGTCACGCGTCTATGGTGAAATTGCAGTCCGAAAGTCCAAGATGCTTTCTGTAACAACATCTGACCTTGATGAGCAGTTGGATCCCATTGATTTGCGTGAGCTCAAACTGCTGCCCCAGGATGGATTTCTGGCATTTCGTTATTTCAATCAGCCGGTGACTCTGGCACTTGCTTCGACCCGACATAAAATCCAGGA
Organism: Planctomycetaceae bacterium; assembly: GCA_020426085.1. Taxonomy (GTDB): domain Bacteria; phylum Planctomycetota; class Planctomycetia; order Planctomycetales; family Planctomycetaceae; genus Gimesia. The sequence goes on from JAGQQP010000437.1 coordinate 3,818, forward strand.
AGTGGTTGAGACGATTATTCTCAAATCACTCGTAGAAGTTGTGGTCAGCAAAGAAGGGCGGTCCACATATCGCTGTCGCTATCTGATGAAATCGAGTGAACGTCAACAGTTGAAAGTCGCATTACCTGCGGGGATGGAACCACTGAGTATCACAGTCGCAGGTCAGCCTGTACCACTGGAGAAGGCCGATCAGAGTCAGGATGAAGAGGGGTGGGCAAACTATTTTGTGAACGTTGCCCGTGATCAGGCCTCGGATCAGTCTTTCCTGGTCAGTCTGCTGTTCACGAAAGCCGTTCCCCGGATTTCGGATTCTTTCGGCGGAAACCTGAATCTACCGCTTCCCCAGGTGGGTGGCGTCAGCGGCGAAAACGTCGTAGTCCAGCAGTTGAAAACCGCCATCTGGGTACCCGATCAGTATGCTCTGGTAAATGTATCGGATGAATTTCAACCGGAATTCGAACCTTACATGGACGGGATTGTTCCTCAACGGGGAG
>JAGQQP010000438.1 GCA_020426085.1 Planctomycetaceae bacterium
CGTGAAGAATGTGATAGAATCATCCCGCGGTGTGGGATCCGTGCAGATTGTCGGCGCGGCCGACCGGGCCGTGCAGGTCGATATCGACGCCCGCCGCCTGGCGGCCTACGGGATGTCGATTCTGGAAGTGCGGGAAGCGATCACGCGGCAGAATGTTGAGGTTCCCGGTGGCCGCATGAACCAGGGGCAGCGGGAGCGGGCCCTGCGGACGATGGGCCGGGTCGATCACTCCCGCGACTTCCCCGATCTGGTGGTCGATACTGTTGATGGTGCCGCGGTGCGGCTCAGCGATCTGGGCGAAGTCCACGATGCCACCAAGGAAGTGCGGACGCTGGCGCGGCTCAATGGTCGCCAGGCCGTCATCCTGCAGATCCAGCGGCAGTCCGGCGAGAATACCGTCGCCGTGATTGAGGGGATTCAGGAACTGCTGCCCCAGGCCCGGGATCTGCTGCCAGACGACGTGGAAGTTTCGGTCATTCAGGACCAGTCCCGCTACATCGTCGCGGCGCTGCATGAAATTGAGCAGCACCTCATTTCCGGCAGTATCCTGGCCTGCATTACCGTGCTGCTGTTCATGCGGTCGTGGCGGTCAACGCTGATTGCCTCCGTGGCGATTCCCACCTCAATTATTGCCACCTTCGCCTTCATGCGGTGGTTTGGTTTCACGCTGAACAACGTGACCATGCTGGCCCTGGTGTTAATGGTGGGGGTGGTGATCGACGATGCCATTGTGGTGCTGGAGAACGTGTTCCACTGCATCGAAGAAAAGGGCATGGACCCCGTTGAAGCCTCGATCATCGGCACAAAGGAAATCGGCCTGGCGGTGCTGGCCACCACGTTGTCGCTGGTGATTGTCTTCCTGCCGGTTTCGTTTCTGTCGAGTGTGACCGGGCGACTGCTGTTTCAGTTTGGACTGACGGCAACTGTGGCGATTCTGGTTTCGATGCTGGTCAGTTTTACGCTGACTCCCATGATGTGCAGTAAACTGCTGCGTCCTGAAACCCCCAGTCCGGATGGACCGGGCTCTCGTTCAGGATTTTATCATTTCATTGAGTTAGCTTATCTCTGGATTCTGAGACTCTCGCTCCGGTTTCGCTGGCTGGTGTTACTGATTTCGATCGGCGTCATTCTGAGTAATTACCCGTTGTATCAACTGGTCAAGCAGGACTATATCCCGCTGAACGTGGACGAATCGGAATTTGAAATTCGACTCGAGGCCCGCCAGGGGGCTACGTTGCAGTCAATGTATCAGGTGATTGATCGCGCTGAAGAGGAACTGGTTAATACCGATGGAGTCGAAACGGTTCTGTTGACCGTCGGCTCGGGTGGTTTTGCTGATGTGAACCGGGCCAGTATCTTTGTACGTCTGACAGACAGCGAACAGCGTACCTTTTCATTTGGCAGATTTTTCAGCGGTTTGTTTCACGGCGATTTCAATGCGGCATTTCGAGGAAACTTCACTCAGCGTGAAAAGATGGCTGAGGTCAGAAAGAAGCTGAAAACGATTCCGGATATGAGGATCTCCGTGCGTAATCTGACCTCACTGCGCCAAGGGGCCCCCGTCGATATCGACTTTTCGATTACGGGGCCTGACATCGATGGCCTGTTGGACTTCAGTAATAAACTGCGTGAAAAGGTCAAAACGATTCCCGGTATCGTGGACGTCTATTCCACATTACAGATTGATAATCCGGAGTTGCTGGCGCTCATCGATCGTGAACGGGCAGCGGCATTGGGCATTGATGTACAGGAAATCGCTGACACGCTGCGGGTGGCGGTGGGGGGCGATGACCGGGTTTCCCGTTATCGGGATCGGACGGTAGATGACGCTTACGATGTAGAACTGCGACTGGTGGGCCTGGATCGAGGCGATGTTCAATCCATTTCACAATTGTACGTCCGGACTTCACCCCAGGCTGTTTCAGATTCCGCCTCTCCCACACCCGGAAACGGACTGGCGAGAATCGATAACGTCGTGGACTTTGAATTCAGTACCGCTGCGTCACGCATTGACCGTTTAAATCGTCAGCGCATGATTGCCGTGCGGGCGAACATGGCTTCCGGTTATGCACTGGGGGACGGGATCGCAGCAATGAATGCTGCTGCCGAGGAGATCGGTATTCCGGAAGGATATAATACACTGGTCCTGGGTGGTGGTCGTGAACTGGAGCGGACGCTGGGCGACTTCGGCTGGACGATGGTGCTGTCCTTTATTTTCATGTACATCGTACTGGCGGCACAGTTTGAGAATCTGGTTCATCCGCTGGTGATTCTGCTTTCCTTGCCGCTGGCTGTTCCGTTCGGTTTATTGAGTCTGCACTGGGGGGGAGAGACACTCAACCTGTATTCGGCGCTCGGAATTCTGGTCTTATTCGGAGTGGTCAAGAAAGCCGCCATTCTGCAGATTGACCATACCAATGCCCTGCAGCTGCAGGGCTTTCCCCGCTATCAGGCCATTCTGCAGGCAAACCGGGATCGTCTGCGTCCGATTCTGATGACCACACTGTCATTCGTCGCGGGCTTGATTCCCCTGTTGATCGCCACTGGTCCGGGGGCGGAAGAACGCCGCTCGATTGCCGTGCTGGCGGTCGGTGGACAAACGTTGTCGCTGTTGTTGACACTGCTGGCGATTCCCGTGCTCTATACGTTTTTTGATGACCTGTCCGCTTTCTTTACGGGACCTAAAACAGACCCTGAAGAGCAGGCTGTTCTCGAGCCTGTGAAAAAAGAGGCTCATACGATGCACAAAGAGAATGTCATCCATTAGACTGTATTCAGTTTTACTGTAGCGTCTCCAGATCCATTTGTACCGAGTATCATGGATTCAGAGACGCTAAGGTTAAATGTGTTACGTTCCAGAGTATGTTCAACGTACCGTGAATCGAATTGCGGTGAAACGTATTGCGCTCCCTTCTTTAAGGTATTCCTCCGTGAAACAATCAGTTCTTTTCAGTTGTGTCCTGCTGTTCTGTTTAACATCATCTGTATTTGCTGAGGATCCTGGCAAACTGATTTTCGAAGATGACTTTGAAAGAAATGAATCGCAGGAAACAAAAGATGAGATCGGTAAAGGCTGGGGCACGAACAGCCGCACACGGGCTGCTGGGAATAAGCAGGTCGACCTGAAAAACGGGGCCATGTATATTTATATTCACAAGGTGGCAGACCATGCTGTTTCGGTAACGCATCCTGCTGAATTCCAGGATGGTTCCGTCGAACTGCGGTTCATGCTGGAGAATGAAAAGGACAGCCTGGGACTCAATTTTGCCGATCTGCAATATAAAAAAGTACATGCGGGCCATCTGTTTGTAGCAAAAGTCAGCCCGAAATTTGTTGAGTTGACAGACCTCAAAACCGGGAACATGGATTTAAAAACCCGCGAATTGCGTCTCGCTAAAAAACTGCCACCTGAATTGCAGGAACAGCTGAAAACCAAGCGAAAACGCTTCCCGGTTAAACTGGAAACCGGAAAATGGTACACGCTGCTGGTGACAGTCCGCGGTGATCAGTTGACCGTCAAAATTGATGGCAAAACGGTTGGCTCATTTTCTTCCGCAGGGATGGCACATCCAACCAAGCGATTGCTGCGACTGTCTGTTCCGCGTAACGCCGTCGTGGATGATGTGAAGATTTACGCCAGCGCTCCGCGAGACTGATCGCGATCTTCCAGATTTCACTTCTGTACAGGCACATCATACAGACTCTGCTACTTCCCAGAGAGCTGGTATCCTGGTCTGTTCTGCTCAGGCTACGTACCGTGATGAGGTAAATACCTTGTTTCGGTTTCAAAGCTTGCTCCTGAGATTTACAGTACTGTTTACTGTAAATGAGAAAAAACGCCTGTCCCGGGAGAATCTGTTCTTTTAAGTGAGACTCAGGCACGAAAACAGACACTTATATCTTTTAATATTATTTTGCACCTCATAGAATACGCGCGTGAAGACGAAACTATTTCTATTCAGTCTATTTATCAGAGACAGATTGAAAGCGCGGCAATCAGTTTCTGCGAACAACCTGCCACTGGTCAGTTCGGCAGGGAGGGGAGATTTCTGGAATTGGGGTCTGAGGCGGCTTCCTGTCTGAGTTAGTCTGTTCAGATTCACCATGAGACGGAATAATCTGTTTTTCGTGCACGTCCTGAGATCAGTACTTGTTTTTGATTTCTAAGCGTTCGATTCGAGTTCAGGAGCAGAGGAGCAATTGTGTCGGCTGAACCTTCATTAGAAACAGTCAGTAACAGCGGGAATCTGGAAAAATTCATTTATGACGACCAGATTGCAAGAATG
>JAGQQP010000439.1 GCA_020426085.1 Planctomycetaceae bacterium
GTCGCTTGAATGTCTCAAGTCATTATCAGATAAAAAGGTTACGTCATTTTTCCTCACGATTATACGCGTCGTAACGGTTGGTTAAACTGGGAGAGATTTGCATCTGTCTCAGCCTGCTGAGAGGCCTGAAAACGTGTGGGTCTGGGTAGACTGTATATCGCAGGGTGATATAGATGGGAGCTTCGCGGCTGTTCCTAATGTGAGGAGCGACCCGTTCCCGGGAGTTAATTTTGTTGGATGGTTTGCACCACCGCTTACTCCGGTCACGCGTAATATGAGGCCGTAAACCTTCACTAGACTGTCTGCAAGTCGTTTAATTTATAGCGGTCAGGCCTGTTCCAAACAGTCAGACGATTTGTTTTCAACATTCCTGCTGGTTCGAATGCTCTCGAAATGGGAATTGTGCAAAAAACTGGAGATATACTCGATTCGCCAGTCATACTGACGGAGTGTTCTCCGTTAATTTTCAACGTGGCTGGTGTGAAATGCTTTCTGTTGTAGCGATTGAACAGTTCTTGCATTTCCCTCTCAGTCCCTGCATAATGACGTTATTCATCAGGAACTGGGCCAGACAGGAGAGTACCAATGCGATCACTTCTCATCGTGAGCACAGTTTTTCTGTTTGTGGGATCTCCTGAGCAGGTTTCTGCTCAAAGGCATCATTCTACAAACGGGCACCATCACCATTCCCACCATTATGGTACGTCTTATCCTCGCTATTATGGACGGACGTGGGCTAATCCCGGCTGGTCTGTGAGTGGATTCTCCGGGAATACAAGTTTCAACTTTTCCTTTCCGGGAAGTTCCTATTATGGAAATCCCTGGGGACCATATATGTATAACCGGTTTGGTTATTACAGCACGGATGCATTTGTTGCCGGAAGCCCGGTTCTTTTCTCCAGTGGCTATTCCTTAAACGGTTTCTATCCGATTTTACCGGGGCAAGGCTGGTCGACTCCTGCCGTGTACCCTTACAGTAATGTTCCGGGAACTCTGCCGACTTTGCCTGCTTCTCCACAGGTCAATGGTCCTCCCGCTGCCAGCAATATCCCGCTCAATAATGCACTTCAGAATGATCTGGAACGCTGGAGCGATAAAAATTACCTGCCTGAGCCATCGCGTAAGATTCAGAAATATATTGTTCCCTCAACCCGGCATGCCCGTGAGTTGAGTCTGCGGAATCAGGTGAAAGGGGATGAATACTTTAAAAAACTGGATTATCGCCGGGCTTACGAACGTTACAAACTGGCTGCCTCGTTGACGAAAGACCTGTCGACACCGCACTTCAGAAAAGGATTCGCTCTCGTCGCTCTGGGGGATTATGATCGCGCTGCATTTGAGTTTAAACAGGGTCTGGAACTGGATCCCACCTGGCCTTCGACAGGAGAAAGTCTGACAGAACTGTTTGGTGCAGATCATGTGATTGCGAAAGATTCGATGCTGCATCAGGTCGCAGAATGGGTTAAAGGAGATATTCGTGATCCTGAACGGCTGTTTGTGTTTGGTGTCGTCCTGCATTTTAACGGTCAGACCGAAGAGGCGCATGATGTCATGGAGACCGCGGCCCGGCTCGCCGGTCGTGGTGATCACTTTCTGGCATTCCTGAATCCGCAACCGGTACCCGCTGATCAGCAGACCGTAAAACAGAAAAACGGGAATCAGCAGGGTTTCGTTGTTGATCCTGCCAAAACCCGTCCGCCTGCGTTCGAATCGAAACAGACTCCGCTTTCACCAGCGAAACCTCTGGGACCAGCCCGTTCCCAGCCACTCTCCAAACCTTTGCCTCCCCCTCCCCAGACCCCTGCTCGGAAGCCTGCAGGCAACGATTCATCACTGCCTCCCCTGCCTCAAAAGGCAGATGCACCGGGTGAGCCGTTGATTCCTCTGCCAGAGCCTGCTAAAAGTCAACCACAAGCACCGTTGTTGATTCCACCAAAATGATCTGAACCATCCCTGAGCGACTGGGCCTGATTTTTCCGATGACCGATTCTGCACATCCCCGACTGCTAGTGACATTGTGTACCTACAACGAACGAGAAAACCTGGAGTTATTGATTCCAGAGATTCATAAATATTTGCCGTATGCTGCGATACTGGTGATTGATGACAATTCACCCGATGGTACGGGAGATTACGCCAAAGAACTGAAAAAGACTGATTCGCGCATTCACTCCATTCACCGTACGGGAAAACTGGGATTGGGAACGGCGACGATTGCCGGTTTTAAGTATGCGATTGAAAATCATTATGATCTGGTACTTAATCTGGATGCCGACTTCAGTCATCCCCCGCGATTCATGCCGGATCTCGTGGAAGCGACCCGGGAAGCGGATGTAGCCATTGGTTCCCGTTATGTTCCGGGGGGCAAAATTGAGGGTTGGGGCCCGAAACGTTATTTCATGAGTGGTGCCATCAACTGGTATGCCCGGTTATTATTGAGGCTCAAATCCCGCGACTGCAGCGGCAGTTTTCGCTGTTATCGGGTTCCTAAACTGGCTGAGATCGATTTTGCTCTGTTACGCGCAAAGGGATATGCATTTCAGGAGGAAATCCTGTATCGCTGTCGCAGAGTCGGATGCACGTTTAAGGAAGTTCCCTTCACGTTTGAAGAACGTCGGTTTGGAAGTTCCAAAATCAACCTGGGGGAAGCGTTCTCTGCATTATGGGTGATGCTGGTACTGGGAATTGACAACTGTCTGGGAAAACGTGTGCGTACCCTGCCTTCCGACTCTGCCCGGTAAGCTGAGTCCTCCCGACAGAAAACTCAGGAATGACTGTGGGAGTCATCCGGGAATGTGCCTTCCCGCACTTCACTGGCATATGCCTGCACTGCGGTTTTCATATCTGCTGCAAAATTAGCGTATTTCTTGAGGAAGCGGGGATGGAAGTCGGCATTCATTCCCAGCATATCGGGTGTGACCAGTACCTGCCCGTCGCAGCCTGAACCTGACCCGATCCCGATAGTGGGGACATTCACTGTCTCTGTAATCTTACGGGCGATGGGAGCCGTAATCATTTCCAGGAGAATTCCGAACGCGCCAGCCCGTTCAGCAGCCAGCGCATCTGCGATGAGCTGATCTTCATCACGTTGAATTTTTCCCATACTGCCAATCGCACGGACAGACTGTGGTTTGAGCCCCAGATGTGCCATCACCGGGATATCTGCAGACGCAATGGCTTCGATCGTTTTCGCCTGATTGACGCCCCCTTCGAGTTTAACGGCGTCTGCCCCTGTCTCCTTCAGAATTCGTCCGGCATTCTCCAGAGCCTGAGCCGGAGAGATGTGAAAGGACATAAAGGGCATGTCTATGATGATCAGTGCCCGCTGAACGGCACGGCTCACTATTTCCCCGTGATAAATCATTTCATCGACCGTCACTGGCAATGTGGTGCTCTTGCCCTGCACGACCATTCCTAAAGTGTCGCCTACCAGCAGACAGTCCAGACCGGCTTCATCCAGAATTTTTGCGGACAGGTAATCATAGGCTGTCAGCATGGTAATCTTCTGTTTTTTCTCTTTTGCAGCGAGAAACCGGGGTACAGTAAATTTCTGGGGCCGTGCGGCGGACGCATCTGACACGGAACTCTCCTTAAAAACGCTCAGCAAATCTGAATCATCCCTGGCTGAAGGGAACTCATCACTTTAAGTAATTGTAGACATCATCATTAGTTGGATGGTTCACAATATGAAAACTCAGACCTCATTCGCAATACTCGGGTCGGGTTTTATTTGAAATCAGGGGCGTGGAAGGGGTTGTTGCATTTTGCACTGTTTTATTTTGCAACATCTGTTGCGTTATGCGCCACCCTGGTATGGAGGTAATTCTACTCAAATTATCTTTGGAAAACGTAATAGACTAATATTTATAGGCTTAGGAAAAAAATGGTAGATAATTTTCTGAATGGTACGGCTTGTGCATATTACTCAAAGCAGCGATGGTGGCAAGCGTTGGCCCGCACTTGCTCCATTCAGCACAGAAAAGGTGCTTCAGTCATTCAATGATTCGAAGCACCTTTTTTTTATGCCTTCCTTTCACTTTTCGTGATCAATCTCAACCCTCATTTTCTGGTTCTGCTTAAAAACCCTTCCTCCGGGCATCTGGAATTCCTGAGCGTACTTCATTAGGATTGTGACACACTTCCGGTTCGTAAGCTGGTTGTGTTTCAGAATTACAATTCACACGCAACTTCTCTGATGGGAAACCTTTCAAAAGTTTTCTAAGAGAGAGAATGCATATCAGGAGGTCACCTAACGTGCCA
>JAGQQP010000043.1 GCA_020426085.1 Planctomycetaceae bacterium
GTGTTTATTGTAGTTCAAGTTTTGAACGAAGATGGATTGTTTCAGATGCCAACGACTAATCAGTTGATTCGTAAGCCAAGAAAAAAACAGATCTCCAAGAGTAAAACTCCTCTGCTGGAAGGTTGTCCGCAGAAGCGTGGGGTCTGTCTGCAGGTGAAAACCGTCACCCCGAAAAAACCGAACTCCGCCTTGCGTAAAGTGGCTCGTGTCCGTCTTTCCAACGGGAAAGAACTGACCGCTTATATTCCGGGTGAAGGTCACAACCTGCAGGAGCACTCGATCGTGCTGGTGCGTGGTGGTCGTGTTCGCGACTTGCCGGGTGTACGTTACAAGGTCATTCGTGGTGTTCTGGATACACTGGGTGTGAATGATCGTCGTCAGGCACGCAGCCGTTACGGTACCAAGCGTCCTAAGTAGTCCTTGGTTTTAATGCTTACATTTAATATTTGATCACATTTGTCAGTGTTCTGCCGGGCACTGAAATTACTGTCAGAGGAAAAGTTGGGATGAGCAAGAAGTTTACAGCCAGTGCGACTCAGTTGAAGCCAGATCCGCGGTTCAATTCGCTGCTGGCTTCCAAGTTTGTTAACTGCCTGATGCACGATGGTAAGAAGAGCGTTGCTCAAAACGTCTTTTATGATGCCTTGGACCGAATCAAGGAAAAGGTTCCCGATGTCGAGCCGATCGAAGTCTTCACACAGGCTGTGGAAAACGTAAAGCCCAGTGTTGAAGTCCGTTCCAAGCGGGTCGGTGGTGCAACTTACCAGGTTCCAACACCGGTGAACCCCAAGCGTCAGCAGACTCTGGCCATCCGCTGGATTCTGGCTGCCATCCGTGGCAAGAAGGGACGTCCGATGGAAGTTCGTCTGGCCGATGAAATTCTGTCCGCTCACAAGAAAGAGGGGACAGCCATGACAACCCGTGAGAATATTCATCGTATGGCTGAAGCGAACAAGGCATTTGCTCACTTCGCCTTCTCACGCTAAGGTAAGTTAATCGATCATTAAGACGCACTGGTATGGCTCTCGCGCCAATACTTTGTGCGTCTTTTTTTTTGATCCACGGCAAAGGCAGAAAATGTAAGATCTGGTTTGTGTAAATTGGATTTCAGACAGAAATGATGCGTTGCAGTCTGAATAGCATGTTGGCAATTTTGTGAATGGGATTACAGGGAAAGATGTCAGCTTCAATAGATCATATCAGAAACATCGGAATTATCGCTCACATTGACGCCGGTAAGACCACGACCACCGAGCGGATTCTGTATTACGCAGGCGTTGTACACAGGCCCGGCGGTGTCGATGAGGGGACCACAGCGACCGACTTCGATGAAGAAGAGGCCAAGCGGGGGATTACCATCTATTCGGCTGCGATTACCTGTCACTGGAAAGGGTACTCGATCAATATCATCGACACGCCGGGGCACGTCGATTTTACGGCCGAAGTCGAACGCAGTCTGCGTGTACTGGACGGTGCCGTCGTGGTATTCAGTGCGATGGAAGGGGTCGAGGCGCAGAGTGAAACCGTCTGGCGGCAGGCCGATAAATACAATGTGCCCCGCATCTGTTTCATTAATAAAATGGATCGCATCGGTGCCAGTTTTACTCGCACGTTTGACGAGATCAAACGCCGTCTGCGCGCCAACCCTGTGGCGCTGCAGATTCCCATTGGTGAAGGCTCGACTTCGACAGGAGTCTCGTTCGAAGGTGTGATCGATCTGATCAAAATGAAATCGCTCTATTACGACCAGGAATCGATGGGGGCCAGTTTCGAAGTGCGTGAGATCGCGGACGAGTATCTGGAAGAGGCCCAGGAGTGGCGGAGCAAGATGCTGGAGGCGGTAGCCGAGCTGGATGAGAAAGTGCTGGAGCAGTATTACGAAACCGAGGATATTCCGGAAGAGGATCTACTGCGTCTGTTAAGAGAGGCGACATTGCGGGGTGATCTGCAGCCTACGTTTTGTGGTTCTTCTTTGAATTTTATCGGCGTGCAACCGGTGCTGGACGCGGTGGGTCAGTTTCTGCCCAGCCCGCTGGATCGGCCTCCTGTTGAGGGGATTAACCCTGTTCCGAAAAAGCGTGGCGGTGAAGCGGGAGAACCTGAAACGCGGGCGACTTCGGTGGATGAGCCGATGTGTGGACTGGTCTTCAAGATTCAGACTGACAGACACGGCGATTTGTGCTTTATCCGAGTTTACTCGGGGCAGTTGAAGAGCGGAACGCGACTGTTGAATGCGCGTACCGGCAAGAAGGAATTAATCAGCCAGCTCTGGCGCGTGCATGCAGACGCGCGGGAAAAGGTGGAAACGGACAGTATTGATGCCGGCGATATTGCCGGGGTGATCGGGCCGAAAGATGCGGTGACCGGCGATACTTTGTGTGATATCAAGCATCCGATTCTGCTGGAAAGTATTTCGTTTCCCGAGACGGTGATTTCGATGGCCGTGGAGCCGGAGTCGAGTGCGGATCGAAAAAAACTGGAAGAGACCCTGGTGAAGCTGTCCCGGCAGGACCCGACGTTCAAGGCGGTCCCCAACGAAGAGACCGGCCAGACGATTGTATCTGGTATGGGAGAGCTGCATCTGGAGGTCTTGCGGAACCGGATGCAGAAGGAATTCAATTTGAGCGTGCGAGTGCATAAGCCGCGCGTCAGTTATCGGGAAACGGTTGCCGCTGCTGTCGAAAAAAGTGTTGAGTTCAATCGACCATCAGCCAACGGGAATCTGTATTTCGGTGTGAAGCTGCGTCTGGAACCGTATAAGGGTGAGGCACCGGTTTCGATTATCAGTAAGTTGAAGCCGGAAGACCTGGATCCCAGCCTGGTCAAGGTCATGATGGATACGTTGCGGATGGGTGTTGATGGCGGCGGGCAGGTTGGATTTCCTCTGATGAATGTGCAGTTTACCGTGCTGGAGGCACATGCCCGCGAAGGGGAAACGAATGATGCTGCTGTAGAAGCGGCTGTTTCTGAAGCGCTGCACGGTTGCATTATGGATGCGAAAATGCAGTTACTGGAGCCCATCATGAAGATGGAAGTCGTGACGCCTGATGAGTTTCGCGGGAATATTCAGGCGGATCTCAGTTCGCGGAATGCCAATGTATTGAACAGTGAATGGCGGGGGGATCTGTGTGTCATGGAAGTGGAATCGCCATTATCACAGTTGTTTGGTTATTCTACCCAGATTCGCAGTCTTTCACAGGGGCGTGCTTCGTTCTCGATGGAGCCTTTGAAGTATGCACCAGCTCCTCCGAGCGTCTTAAAAGAGATGATTGGATAATTTTTAAAAAATCATGGGGTTGGACGCTTGGTATCCAGCGGACGAGTGTGTAACTTGTCTCCTCTGCGAATCTGAAAACTGCACGACAGAATTCAGATGAACAGTAACTGATGTCCTTTCCTGGTGAAGAAGTCAGAATTTCAGAAAAAGCGTTTTAAGCTGAACTGGGGTTGTTGACAAGCGGTGAAGGTCTCATTAGTATTGCTCGCTTCCCCGTGCGAGAGAATTGTCTAAACGGGGTAAGAGTCTAATTTTAAAGAAGGAAATTATTGGTGGCCGTTGCGAGTCAAGAGCGAATTAGAATTCGCATGGAAGCTTATGATCACTCCGTTTTGGATCAGTCGGCAGCAGATATTGTTGATACCGCGAAGCGAACCGGTGCGATCGTGCATGGCCCCATTCCATTGCCAACACGAATTGAACGATATACGGTTCTGAAAGGGCCGCACATCGACAAGAAATCTCGTGAGCAGTTTGAAATTCGGACTCATAAGCGTTTGGTTGATATTTTGTCTCCAACCGGTAAGACGATTGATGCTTTGAATAAATTGTCGTTGCCTGCTGGGGTTGATATTAAAATTAAGGCGTCCGCTGGCGGAAACTAGTCTTTTTCGGTTTTCGTTATGATGCTCGCGGTGTCGGATCAGTGCCGGTGTCGCTTGATTGTTTAGGGATCCAGCTTTTAGCTGGTGGTGCTATGCTTCCTGCTGCCTTTAGTGGTAGTGTTCATGGAGGCTTTGTTCCCGTTGTTTAAGGGTGATGAGTATGCCTGTCGGTCTGCTGGGTAAAAAGGTCGGAATGACGCAAGTTTATGATGACGGGGTTATGGTCCCGGTCACTGTGATTCAGGCTGGTCCTTGCCATGTGCTCCAGGTTCGTACTTTGGACACGGATGGTTACGAAGCGGTTCAGGTTGGTTTTGAAGATAAGCCACGCCGGTTGGCCGCTCGTAGTGAGCGTGGACATGTTGCGGCACTGGATAGTAAGCGTCAGAAGAAGCGTACTGAATCCGGCATTGCTGCTGTGGATAAGGCGGGTTGCGAGCCAAAGCGGTTTGTGAAAGAGTTTCGCACGGATGGTGAAGACCATGGCTGCGAAGTCGGTGGCGAACTGACGGTTTCCGTTTTTGCTGACGTGACTCACATCGATGTAATCGGGACCAGCAAAGGTCGTGGTTTTGCCGGTGTAATGAAAAGACATAATTTTTCTGGTCAGCGGGCAACTCACGGTGTGAAACGAGTTCACCGTCATGGTGGTTCGATTGGTCAGAGTGCGGATCCTTCCCGTGTTATGAAGGGGACGCGAATGGGTGGTCGATATGGTGGTAAGCAGATTACTGTCAGACATTTGAAAGTGGTCCGGGTTGATGAGGAGAACGGCGTTCTTCTGGTCCGGGGTGCCGTGCCAGGCCCGAATGGGGGCGATCTGGTGATTCGTCATACTAACAAGTATTAGTTTTTGAGTGTTTGAAGTACAAAGATAATTCTGCCTTATATAAATGGTGTCGAAATGATTTCTGTTGCAATTCAAGATAAAGCTGGCAAAGAAGTGGGCAAATACGAGTTTGAGTCCACCGAATTAGCCAATGGAATCAATCGCCAGTTACTGCACGATGTAATCGTGATGTATGAGGCGAATAAGCGAATTGGTTCTTCCAAAACAAAGAGTCGTGGTATGGTTGTGGGAAGTACCAAGAAGCTGTTCCGTCAGAAGGGGACAGGGCGTGCCCGAGCTGGTGCCTCCCGAACTCCCGTACGACGTGGTGGTGGTCATGCTTTTGCGAAAACTCCCAAGGACTGGAGCTATCGTCTGCCTAAGAAGGCGGTCAAGCTGGCAACCCGTATGGCGATCTTAAGTAAGTTTGAAGATGAACAGGTAACGCTGATCGATGAGCTGGCGTTGCAGGTTCCAAAAACAAAAGAAGTCGCAGGCGTGCTGAAAGCTCTGGGCTTATCCAGCACCAGCTGTCTGCTGACCATTGAAGGGCACGATCCTGTAGTATGGAAGTCTGCCCGCAATATCGCAGGAGTCCAGGTTTCACCTGCCAGCGACCTGAATGCTTATGATGTTCTGCATCAGCGGCAGATGGTTCTGACCAAGTCGGCCCTGGATCGTCTGCTTGGTCGGGTTGAAGGTTAGTTTACAGGGTTTTCAGTTTAGTCATCCAGTCTGAGTATTGAGGTTAGTTGTTATGTCGGATGGTTCAAATAAAGGCGTTCAGCTGGAGCCGTATCAGGTCGTCATCCGGCCATTGGTGACAGAAAAAGGGACTCACCTGTCTGAGTCTTATAATGCATACACGTTTGTGGTAGACAAGTCTGCTACAAAAACAGATATCAAAAAAGCTGTGTCCGAATTGTGGAATGTGCGGGTAGTTTCTGTTCGCACACAGAATCGAGGCGGTAAGCCACGGCGACATAAGTATAAAGTTGGTTATACAAAATCATGGAAGAAGGCGATTGTTGAGCTGCATGAGGATGATCGTATTTCATTCTTTTAAGCCGTATTTTGTGTAGGGTGTCAGTCAAAACAATTCGTAATCTGGTTTTGAAGCCAACAAAAAAATTGAGGAACTAAATTATGGGAATCCGATTCTACAAGCCAACAACACCAGGTCGGCGCGGTGCATCGGTGAGCGATTTTGCAGCGATTACGGATCGTAAAAAAGCTCCTGAGAAATCCCTGCTGGTACGGTATAAGAAAAAAGGCGGGCGGAATAACCAGGGTGTGATCACGGCTCGTCATCGTGGCGGCGGACACAAGCGGATGTATCGTCTGATCGATTTTCGTCGTACCAAAGATGGTGTACCTGCCCAGGTGAATGGGATTGAATACGATCCGAACCGTTCAGCCCGGATTGCCTTGTTGCATTATGTTGACGGTGAAAAGCGATACATTCTGGCTCCGGAAGGCTTGAAAGCCGGTGATACCGTAGTCAGTGGAGATAAAGTAGAACCAAACGTCGGGAACTGCATGCCTCTGTCAAGCATTCCCCTGGGTTCAACAATTCATAACGTGGAAATGCAGCCCGGTCGTGGTGGTCAGCTCTGTCGCAGTGCTGGTACTTCTGCCGTGTTGAATGCTCGTGAAGAAAACTGGGCACAGGTGACTCTGCCTTCTGGCGAAGTTCGTCGTATTCCCAGTTCCTGTCGTGCCACGATTGGTGAGATCGGTAACTCAGAGCATACCAAGATTGTTTTAGGAAAAGCAGGTCGTAAACGCTGGCTGGGGCGTCGTCCCCATGTGCGTGGTACCTGTATGAACCCGGTCGCTCACCCGATGGGTGGTGGTGAAGGTCGAAACTCGGGAGGTCGTCACCCCTGTAGTCCGACTGGTAAACTGTCCAAAGGCGGAAAGACCAGGAAGAAGAAAAAAGCTTCTTCAAAAGCCATCATTCGACGTCGCAAGTCACGTCGTTATGGCCAGCTGAAGCTCTGATTTTGTACGTTCATTCAAGTTTTAAAGTATAACTATCTGTTTTCGATAATTGAGGACAAGTTTTATGGGTCGCTCTCTGAAAAAAGGGCCATATGTTGACGTTAAGCTTCTTAAGAAGATTGAGAAGTTGAACGAGTCGGGTAAAAAGACACCGATCAAAACATGGGCTCGTGCTTCAACGATTGCTCCGGAGTTTGTAGGTCATACATTCCTGGTGCATAACGGGCGTGCTCACTTAAACGTCTATGTTACGGAAGAAATGGTTGGTCACAAGCTGGGTGAATTCTCGCTGACCCGCAACTTCCGTGGTCATACGATGAAGAAAAAATAAGCGTTTGTGTTTGTTGTTGTTGCGGCTGTGATGGCCGATAACCGATAGAATTATGCAATAGTGAAGTGGAGTAATTGTCATGGGGCAAGTTCGAGCAATGCATCGATTTGCACGAATTTCAGCAACAAAGGTTCGTCCTTTTGCAGACCTGGTGCGAGGTATGACAGCTTCAGAAGGTTTGGATTCGTTGAAGTACATTCCAAACCGGGGAGCACGTTTCCTTGAGAAGGTCATCAAGAGCGCGATGGCGAATGCTGAAGACAAGGGTGCTCGCAATGTTGAAGGTTTGAAGATCACAGAAGCCCGCGTTGACGGCGGCCCGATGTTCAAACGCATTCAGCCTCGTGCCCGGGGTATGGCTTACACGATTCGTCGTCGTATGTCACACATTCATATTTCGATTGAAGCTCCCGAGCTGCCTTAGAAACTGACCTGACTTTTAACTGACTGTTGTCACAAATAACTGAAACTCAATCAGAAATACTTAAAGGATAACCTGTATCATGGGGCAAAAAGTTCGACCAACCGGATTTCGAGTCGGCGTGGTAGAAGACTGGAGAAGTCGTTGGTATGCCTCCAAGAAAGACTTTGGGGCACTACTGGTTGAAGATCAGAAAGTACGAAACTTTATCCAGACAAAATACAAATTTGCCGGCATTCCCAAGGTCGAGATCGAACGAACTCGCGACCAGGTTGTCGTGCATTTATTCACAGCCCGCCCGGGGATCATCATAGGTCGTAAAGGGCAGGAAGTGGACCGGTTGAAAGCGGAACTGGAAGATCTGACCGGTCGCCGGATGGAACTGAAGATTATTGAAGTAGACAATGCACTGCAAAGTGCAGCTCTGGTTGCGGAAGATATCGCACAGCAGTTATCTAAGCGTGGTAGCTTCCGTCGAACCATTAAACGTGCCCTGGACCAGGTAATGGAAACGGGCGTTCATGGAATTAAAATCGAGCTTTCCGGTCGATTGGGTGGCGCAGAAATGTCACGGCGTGAAAAAGCAAGCCGTGGTTCCATTCCACTCTCGACTCTGCAACGTCATGTTGACTACGGGTTCCGCGAGGCACACACCACCTTCGGAGTCATTGGAGTGAAAGTCTGGATCGACCTTGGTGATTATTCAGATGAGGAGAATCGCGATGGCTCTGATGCCAAAGCGGGTCAAGCACCGCAAAAGCCAAAGAGGACGCATAAAAGGTAATGCGACACGTGGTAACACTGTTGCCTTTGGTGAATGGGGCTTACAATCTCTGGACCCTGGGCACATAACAGCACAAACCATTGAAGCTTGCCGAATTGCAGCCACACAATATGTTCGAGGTGAAGGTAAACTTTATATCCGGATCTTCCCGCAGAAGTCGGTTACATCCCGACCTCTGGAAACCCGTATGGGTAAGGGTAAAGGGGAACCGGATCACTGGGTAGCCGTCATCAAGCCGGGCACTGTGTTGTTCGAACTGGCTGGCGTTTCGCATGAAGCAGCCAAACGCTGTTTCGCGCGTGTTGCACACAAGTTACCGGTGAATGTGAAGCTGATTCAACGTCGGCCTTCCATCTAAGCTGGTTGATTACAGGTTATTATCAATTACATCACTTCGGTCCTGTCAGTGTTTCAAGCTGACAGACCGAAAAACATCATTGGGTTTTACTGATGACCAAAGCGAGTGAATTACGCGAGATGAACGACGAGCAATTGACGTTCGCTCTGCAGGAAACACAAAAAGAGTTGTTTCAGTTGCGGTTCCAGGCAGCAACGGAGCGGCTTGATGCACCAAGTAACATTAAGCGGCTCCGACGCGAGATTGCTCGAATTCAGACAATCCGTCGCGAACGCGAATTAAGTCAGCAGAATAATGCTTAAGCAGGCTCGTTGAGGTAAGAAAATGCGAAAAATACTGACAGGCACTGTAGCCAGTTCAAAAATGGACAAGACTTTACGAGTCGAAATTCAACGACGATACCGTCATCCACTGTACGGTAAAACCGTACGTGGCCGGACTGTCTGTCACGTGCATGACGAAAAAAATGAAGCACAGGAAGGGGACACTGTCGAAATCATCGAAAGTCGACCCCGTTCTAAAACAAAGCGTTGGGATTTAATCCGGGTTGTCGAGAAGAAACAGGACTGATTCATTTCGGTCTGACCGCGATATCGGATTCGTTTAACAGTACAAAGACAAAGATCAGGTAGACCTCATCTTTTGGTTGATAAGGAACAGGCAAAGCCATGATTCAGATGCAAACCGATCTGGATGTATGTGATAATTCGGGTGCCAAAGTTGCGCGCTGCATTAAAGTGCTGGGTGGAACGGGACGACGAACTGCTGAAGTCGGCGACGTGATTGTCGTCAGCATCCAGAAAACTCTGGCTGGCAGTAACATTAAAAAAGGTCAGGTATTACGTGGCGTGATTGTTCGAACCAAATATCCCTGCCGTCGCGATGATGGCAGCTATGTGAAGTTCGACCGCAATGCAATGGTTTTGATCGACGGCGAGGGAAATCCTCGAGGAACACGTATTTTTGGCGCTGTGGCTCGAGAGCTTCGCGAACGCAAATATATGAAAATTATTAGCCTGGCAAACGAGGTAGTCTGAGAATGAAGATACGACGTGGCGATTCAGTGATTGTAATCACCGGAGCAGATGCAGGCGATACTCCCCGGAAAGTATTACAGGTAGTAGACGGCGGTAAAAAGCTGACCGTGGAAAATGTGAATCGGGTATTCAAGCATGTAAAACGTGGCCATCCCAAGAGTCCTCAGGGGGGACGTCTTGAAGTGGAAATGCCGATCGATATTTCGAACGTTAAGTTTTATTGTGAAGCCTGCAGTTCAGCAGCCCGTGTTGGTTATCGCTATGCAGCTGACGGCAGCAAGGAACGCTTCTGTAAGAAGTGTAGTTCATCGCTGGGGACCATCAGTCCTGCGAATAAAAAATACCAGAAACAATAAACAGATTTTGTAGTTTTCAGTAAGGAAGATTGTTCCGAAGTTCGGCCAGTCTGAAAAAAACAATGGCAATACCAACATTATTAAAACAATATCGTGAAGAAATTGTTCCAGCCCTGAAAGAACAGCTGGGTCGTACCAATGTGCATTCACTGCCTCAGATTGAGAAGGTCGTGATCAGCATGGGGATCGGTGCCGCCAACCAGGACCGGAAACGTCTGACGGAAGCTGCAGATCACCTGACATTACTGGCCGGACAGAAATCACAGATTACCCGTGCCCGTCAGTCAGTCGCCGGTTTCAAACTGCGTGAAGGTCAGGAAATCGGTTGCCGGGTGACCCTGCGTGGTAACCGGATGTATGAATTCCTGGAACGTCTGATTTCACTGGCTCTGCCTCGTGTACGCGACTTCCGCGGAATCAACCCTAAAGCCTTCGATGGCAGAGGGAACTACAGCCTGGGTCTGAATGAATCACTGGTCTTCCTGGAAATTGATCCGGATTCCGTGAAAAATACACAGGGTATGAATATTACGATCGTGACCACAGCGAATAACAATGAAGAAGGCTTTCTTCTGTTAAAAGAGCTGGGAATGCCGTTTCGTAAATAAACCCGTTTTGAATTGTCTATACAAGTAATAACAGTATCACCTGAATGGTAGATTGTCGGAGAATTAAAGTGAGGGTAGCCAGCTAATGATGACAGACCCTATTGCAGATATGCTGACACGAATTCGTAATGCACTGCAGATTGAACGGCCTTATGTTGATATTCCTGCTTCCAAAATCAAGGTTGCCATTGCAGGTGCCTTGCAGCGGGAAGGTTACATCTGGGACTATGAAGTAATCGAAAACAGCCCCCAGAACATTTTGCGGGTGAATCTGAAATACGGTCCCAACGGGGAACGTGTGATTCAGAAGATCTATCGCGAAAGTAAACCAGGTCGTCGTAACTACCAGGACCTGCGATCCATGCCGGAAGTTCTGCAGGGTCTGGGAGTCAGCATTCTTTCGACCAGCAAGGGTGTTCTGAGCAATCGTGAAGCAAAACAACAGGGTGTCGGCGGCGAATTAATCTGCACCATCTGGTAATATAGATGTTTATCCAGGCAGGCGAGCTTTGTTTGACTGCCTTTTATTTAACTGGAATTTGAAGCTATGTCTCGAATCGGTAAAAAGCCAGTTCCCGTTCCTGCTGGAGTGGAAGTCAAAGTTGACGACACCGCAATTTCCGTCAAAGGAAAACATGGTGATCTGTCCTTTACATTTCATCCAACAATGAAGGTAGAACTTGATTCGGAAACGAATGAAATCAATGTGACCCGTCCTGATGATGCCCGTCAAAGTCGTGCTCTGCATGGCCTGACCCGGGCGTTGATCGCCAATATGGTTCAGGGTGTGGAAACTCCGTTTGTACGGAAACTGGAAATTCAGGGTGTTGGTTACCAGGCCACTCTGAATGGAAACAAATTGAGCCTGCAGGTCGGGTTTGCCAACACCATCGTGCTGGAAGTTCCCTCAGGTGTGATCTGCGAGTTACCCAACAGTACCAATATTGTCCTGACCAGTGCAGACAAGCATGCAGTTGGTCAGTTTGCAGCAAATATTCGTAGCGTACGTCCGCCTGAACCTTACAAAGGTAAAGGGATTCGTTATGAAGGTGAATATGTACGGCGTAAAGCTGGTAAGGCATTCGCAAACTAGTACAATCTTCACCTGCCTGTTTTAAGCAGTCAGTCAGCGGCCTGAGATTCAGGTGATACTGTTTTTTAAAAGATGACGGTAAAATGAAACTAGAAAAAACACTGAAAAAGCAGAAACAACGACGCTCGTTCCGCATTCGCAATACGGTTCGTAAAACAGGTCGTTTACGTTTGTCTGTTTATCGAAGTAATAACCATATCTACGCTCAGCTGATTGATGATACAGCTGGTGTGACACTGGTCTCCGCCAGCACAAAAGACAAAAGTCTGGCCGGCGAGATTAAAAATGGTGGAAATATCGCCGCTGCGGAAAAAGTCGGTCAGTTGATTGGCGAACGAGCTGTTGAGAAGGGGATTAAGGAAGTCGCCTTTGATCGTGGCCCTTACCGTTACCACGGGCGAGTTGCTGCCCTGGCTGATTCTGCCCGCAAAGCCGGACTGGATTTTTAATAGAGACAACACTCAATACGGGTTGGAGAAGATACCGTGTCAAAAGAAGCGACAAAACAAACGCCAGAAACAGTCATCCAGATCCGCCGTTGTGCCTGTGTGGTCAAGGGGGGGCGTCGGTTCAGCTTTACCGCTCTGGTTGTTGTAGGCGATAAAGAAGGCCGGGTCGGCTGGGGATATGGCAAAGCCATCGAAGTACCTCTGGCAGTCGATAAAGCGGTCAAGCAGGCCAACCGCAGTATGGTCAAAGCAAACATTGTTGATAATACGGTACCCCACGAAGTGGTAGGCCGTTTCGGTTCTGCCCGCGTGCTGTTGTTACCCGCCCGTCCTGGTACAGGTATTATTGCCGGTGCTGGTGTGCGTGCCGTGGTTGAAGCCGCCGGTATTACTGATATTTATACAAAGAGTCGTGGTTCCAATAATCCAATCAATGTTGTGAAAGCCACCATTGATGGACTCTCAAAACTGCGAACCCGGGATGATATTGCACGTTTGAGAGGAGTTGAAGTCTAATGATTATTGATGACGTCCATCGCGGAATACAGAAGAATAAAAAGAAAAAACGCGTCGGCCGGGGTCCTGGTTCAGGACACGGTAAGACTTCCAGCCGCGGCCATAAAGGTTTTGGCAGCCGCGCGGGTGCATCACGACGTACCAGCTTTGAAGGGGGTCAGACTCCTCTGGCGATGCGTGTTGCAAAACGCGGTTTCAACAACAAGCAGTTCGCGAAGAAAGTCGCGGTTGTGAATGTGGCTGCTCTGGAGCAGGCATTTGAAGCAGGCGCAGAAATCACTCCTGAAGTGCTGGCTGAAAAAGGTCTGGCCAAAGGTCGTTTCGATCAGGTCAAAATCCTGGGCAACGGGGACCTGACCAAAAAATTCACCGTATCCGCTCACCTGTTTTCTGCTTCTGCCGAATCCAAGATTCAGGCAGCCGGCGGATCTGTCAGTCGCGTTTTGTCATAAGTAATTTCATTCAAGGACTTGATCTCAGCAGCCAAGAATACGATTCCCCTTTTGTTCAGGATTCGCTAAAATCCCAACCGAAGTCAAAATCATTACCTGCTGAATTATGACACAAAGGATCGCTACTTATGCTCGGTAAATTATTAGTTCTGTTCAAAATTCCCGAGCTTCGTAAAAAAATCGTACTGACGCTGGGACTGCTGGCCATTTACCGTATGGGTTTCTGGATTGCTTTGCCTTTCGTCAATCAGTCCCTGCTTTCTGAAACACTGGTTGATTTACAGAGCCAGCAGGGTGGCATTGGACAGGTCATGCAGGTCATTTCCCTGTTCTCGGCTTCTAATATCGGCCAGAGTACGATCTTTGGTCTGGGCATTATGCCTTACATCTCTGCTTCGATTATCTTCCAGTTGATGGGGACGGTCTATCCACCCCTGGAGCGCCTCCAGAAAGAAGGGGAAGCGGGCCGGAAGAAGATTAATGAATATACACGCTATGCCACGGTTGTAATCTGTCTGGTACAGAGCTTTTTCTGGATTCGTACGCTGGCCGGTGGTTTTGGCTCCGGAACCAGTCTGATTCTGGACGGGTACCAGGGATTGTATTACCAGATCATTGCCACCATAACCATGACCACAGGAACGGTCTTCCTGATGTGGATTGGTGAGCAGATTGATGCTTACGGTATTGGTAACGGGATCAGTCTGCTGATTATGGCAGGAATCCTGGCCCGGATGCCTCAAGCAGGCTGGAGTCTGATCGAACCTGCCTTTGAGAAGGGGATCGCTCTGGGGACCGATACTGGTATCGATCGCCTGCTGATTCTGGCTCTGGTGTTTGTCTTTGTGGTCGTCTGGGTGATTGCGATTACTCAGGGACAGCGTCGTATTCCGATTCAATCCGCCAAACACGTACGTGGTCGCCGGGTTTCCGGTGGTCAGCGACAGTCTCTGCCTTTACGCGTCAATCAGGCTGGTGTGATGCCGATCATCTTCGCTTCCAGTCTACTGATGTTTCCTTACTTTTTATTCCATGGCTTAAGCCAGTACTTTTCCACTTCTACATTCTGGGCAATGCTCGATGAAGCATTTCAGCCGATGAGTCGTGGATTTGTTTACACAATGTCTTATGTCATCCTGATTTACTTCTTCTGCTACTTCTGGACGGCGATTACCTTTAATCCCAAAGATATGGCAGAAAACCTGAAAGATTATGGTTCTTTTATCCCCGGTTATCGACCAGGGGCCAGAACTGCCGCTTATCTGGAACAGGTAATGGTACGCATTACCTATGTCGGAGCAGCGTTCCTGTCGCTGGTAGCGATTATTCCAACTCTGGTT
>JAGQQP010000440.1 GCA_020426085.1 Planctomycetaceae bacterium
TTTCCATTGACCCAGAGTTGTTCGAACTTCCAGTTCGGATCGACATTCACAGACCAGGTGCCATCCGATTCGAGTTTGAAACCCGTGATGGGTTTTCCACCTGAGATCACCGGGCGACTTCCCGGAGCTGCCTCATATGTAATCGGTGCAGACGCGGTGCCTGAATCTTCGGGAGTAAAAACGAGCGGCTCTGTGATGAAATAAGTTCCCGCCTGGATGACAACGCGCGTCGGTTCTTGCGGCTGACGTTTGCGAAGTTCATCGCGGGCAGCAGACAGCGAGCGGACAGAACCTTCCGGCGAGACTTCCAGAATCAGTTCTGCATCGGCCTGCGAGCCGGTCAATGCAGAAATCGTGACAACAACAGCAAACAGGAATGTCTGAGACTTTTTCATTTGATATCCAGTCGATGCATCTCCGGGGGCAGCATCAGTAATTAAGATGGCATTTTGAGTTTCAACCTCCTTCTGTCATAAGATATTTTCGACCTGTTCTTCAAGAAATCAACGCCCCAAAATAATAGATACCTTACAACTTTTGATCATCAACCAACTTCTGATCCGTTTCTTTACCAACTTAATTAACAACACCTCGTGCGTGAGCCAGCTGTGTCGATCCAGGTACTACCAGGGATTTTCAAAGATAATCGCGTTTCCAGCTATGCGAACAATACAGCGAGGCCATAGATGACTCCGATGACTGCTCCCGCACTCAATACGGCTACCAGCATGATGAAACAGAGATAAAGGAGAACCAGACTTAAATAGACTAGAAATTGCAGCAGCCCTGCTGTGATGCGCGGGGCGAACCAACCGGTTCCGGTGATTAACAATAATCCCCAGCCTGTATATCCATAACTCACGCCACCAGTCAGAAACGCGATAACACAGAGCACCCTTAGCGCCATTCCCACCCAGACAGGAACCCATTTGAAAGCTGACGCGACATAATCAACGATCGTTTCAGTCCACTCAGACGCGTAGTCGCCGGCACTTTCAAATGCATCATCCAGTATCCCTGGCCCGCTGGCACCGGGCGTATATCTCATACTGAGATTCTGATCGCGCTGCTTTTGTTCATACCGGTAATGCTCTGCCCCCAGTGAACTGTAAACACTCCCTGCATACCCGGTTGCTTTTCCCAATAAATAATCACCCAGTTGATGATCGGTAGAATCGTAAACAGCCATGATGGTCTCCCCCAAAGCCCCTGTTAATTGCCAGTGTATCCGCTTCACAAGACTTGGCGTTGCCTGGCAGAGAAATGTGCAATGAGAATTCTTTTTTTCGAAAAAACAGTAAATGCGAAATTTCAGACCGACAACAGATATTGAAAATGTAAAGTTGCGTCAGCAGATAGACCTCCGTAAAATCATCACTGTCAGAGGGGGCATAGACTTCTGTGGAGGTGACCTGTTTTCGCTAGTCACTGATGCGATTCTGGAACAACGAACACATCAAGATCGACAGGCAATATAGATGATGGCATCTCGTGACAATGACCCAATCAGTTGGCATCAATCGATTTACGACCAACTGCATGGACTGGCTGAGAAGGCACTGAACCGGGAAACTCCGGGACATTCACTGCAGCCGACGTTGCTCGTAAATGACGCTTACATGCGTCTGCAGGATCAAAACAATCTCGATCCAGCAGACCGCTCACAAATGCTGGCAGCCGGCGCTACCATTATTCGACGCCTGCTGGTCGATTATGCGCGGGAGAGAAAACGCCTGAAACGGGGAGGAAAAGCGGGACGCGGAATTCCATTGCACATTTCTGTTGCAGATGACGCCAGAGAGTTAGACATCCTTGAATTAAACGATGCACTGGAGGCACTCTCTAAAGAGTTCCCCAGGGCAGCAGGGATAGTAGAACTCAAATTTTTTGGCGGATTGACCGGCGAAGAAATCGCAGAACAACTGGATATTTCATTACGGACAGTCAATAACGACTGGAAGTTTGCCAAAGCCTGGTTGTATCGCGCACTTGGTCCGGGAACAGAAAGTGATGATGCAAATGAGTGACTCTCATGCAGAAAGAGTGCAACAGGTATTCCTGAGTGCGTTAGAGATCCCGTCCGAAAAACGGGATGCCTGGCTGGTCAATGAATGTGGTTCCCACACCGCGCTGCTGGCGGAAGTCAGATCTCTACTCGATCATGCCGACCCGTCCGTAGATCTGCTGGAGCGGAATCTGGATGAAGTCGTGTCTGACCTCCCGCATCTGGACGAGCCTCTTGAAGTGCAGCAGCCGCCAGAGCATGAGTTGCCGGATAATGTTGACTGCGATCACTTTCTCTCCAAACTCTCGGAAGTCGGGGTCCTTTCGCCGGATGAATTCGCATCCGTCAGTGACTCTGTAGCAACGGGAAATCCTTCATCGGACGCGCGACAACTGGCATCACAACTCGTCACCGAGGGCAAACTCACATCTTACCAGGCATCGGCACTCCTCAAAGGAGAACCGGAACTGTTGATCGATAAATACCTCATTCTTGATCTGATTGATGTCGGCGGCATGGGAATGGTTTTCAAAGCCATTCATCGTACGATGAATCGTCTGGTGGCATTGAAGATGATTTCACAGCAGATGCTGGCGTCGGAAGATCAGGTCAGACGCTTCAAACGGGAAGTCCGCGTCGCAGCAACACTGGAACATATCAATATTGTCCGTGCTTACGATGCCGACGAAGCGCGCGGCGTCAATTTCCTCGTCATGGAATACGTGCGAGGAGATAACCTCAGCAGAATCGTGCGCTCCTCGGGACCGCTGTCTCTGAGCCAGGCCGTTGACTGCATTCGACAGGCCGCCGCTGGTCTGCAACACGCCCACGAACGCGGTATCGTGCATCGGGACATCAAACCCGGAAATTTATTGCTGGACGATCAGGGAACGATCAAATTACTCGACCTGGGTCTGGCACATATTGACGAATCCCTGAGACATACTCCTGCCGGCTCCGAAACGACCGATGATGCGAGTGGCCGACCGTTCGTCAGCCAGTCCGAACTGACGGCGGCGGGAGCGATTCTGGGTACTGCTTCCTTTATGGCACCGGAACAGTCACTGGATGCCCACCTGGTTGATTTCCGTTCCGATATCTACAGCCTGGGGTGCACGCTTTACTTCCTGCTGACGGGCGAAGCCCCCTATTCCGGAAACACGATCTTCAAGGTCTTTGTGCAGCATCGCGAGGCGGAAATCCCCTCTCTGCAGGAGCAGCGTCCTGATGTTCCTAATTCTGTGGCGGCTGTTTTTGAGAAAATGATCGCCAAGAAACCGGAGGACCGTTATCAGACTGCCCGGGAGCTGATCGTGGCTTTGGAGGACTGCCATATACCGCTTCCGGTCAAGGAATCGCCCCCACGTTCCTCACAACCATCTGACATCTCAAAAGATCCCGGACCGACGATCAGTGATCCAGGCACGGCGAAACCTGCTGACACAAGCAGACCTGCTCAGAAACGATACCTGGTGGGAACGGCATGTGCGATCGTCCTGCTGGGAATCACTGCCCTCCTCTGGCCGCGCGATTCTGATCAGCCCGATGTTCTTCCGTCTCTGGAATCCTCGAGTGAACCCGCAACACCAGTTGCTGATCTCGTCGCAGCACCTGACAAAAAAGAACAACAACTGAATCAACCCGTCACTCCTCAATCCTCACTTGCCGATCTGCTGGCTTCGGGTGAATGGGAGTGGCAAGTGACAAAAAACATGGGTCCCCTGATTAACTCGCATGATTTTGAGTTCAGCGGCGATATGACCGCCGACAAATGTACTCTTGTTTTCTCGACAACCCTCAAGAATCCGGAATTTGAACGTCGTAACTTATGGATCTCAACACGTCCTGCTAAAGATGCTGAATGGAGTGAACCGACCTTACTGCCTGCGGAGATTAACACCAATGGGAATGCAGAAGTCCCTCAGATTTCGGCAGACGGTCTGCGTCTTTCATTCCGAAGGGATGCACACTGGTATCTTTCGATTCGAAAAAGTCTGAATGATCCCTGGCAGGAAGCGATTCCCGATCCTATCGCCGTTGGTGACAGACGTGACTACCGGCTCTCTCCTGATGGTCTGACCGCATTCCGTCCCTCAACTGTTACTGCAGACAAAAAATCCCCTGGTCACGAAAGCAGTCTGATGATCTGGCGACGCGACTCACTGGACAGTCCTTTTGGAGAGCGATCAGAGGAAACACTTCCCGTTAACCAGAGGATTAACAACGGTTCCCTGAGCGATGATGGCCGGTTCTA
>JAGQQP010000441.1 GCA_020426085.1 Planctomycetaceae bacterium
GAGGCCAGTCTTCAGCAAAACCAGATGACGAACCAATGAGCAGCAGAGTAGTTACAACAGAGAGAATACGCGTCAGCATGATTAGGCGTTCCTTTTCCGGGCGGCGGCAATAGAGATCCAATATTCCAGAGAACTGAATCTGTCAGATGTTTTCAGTCACTTTAATTATTGATCGGTGAATGATCAACGTTCCGATTATATCCCGTTCAGCAGGTTAACGAGTGAAGAGCAGATGAAGTGCAGGTAATCATGCAT
Organism: Planctomycetaceae bacterium; assembly: GCA_020426085.1. GTDB lineage: Bacteria > Planctomycetota > Planctomycetia > Planctomycetales > Planctomycetaceae > Gimesia. The sequence continues at coordinate 256 of JAGQQP010000441.1, forward strand.
GAAACTGGTCTGCGACTGATTTGGACATTTAAGATTTCGCCTGTGTCTTGTGGTGTGGAACTCAAGTCTGGAAAGATGCAGGAAATACCTGTGGTTTATGTCTGCGTAATAGTATCTGGATGATTCAGATACAGCCAATGGTAGATCAGGCCTGCTTTGTTTGATACATGATTCTCAATGGAAGAAGCAGATAAGAGTATGTGTGGTAATTATGTTCCGTTGTGAATGGAATTATACTATTGTTCGAGTTATTGTAGTTACAGGCATAATGTTAAGACTGTGGCATGAACTTAACGAATGCATGCTCTCAACTGCAATGACCTGTTTCCCGTATATCGAAACGCTCGAATGCCAAAGCAAAAAAACTCAGAACCCGCTGGGTGTTTAGCAGTTATATTGAAATTGATCGGTATCGATTTAGGCAGAGCTTCTGTTGGGAAAACACTGCCTTATCGTTTGACGGATAAATTTCTTTCACCGGCTGAGTTGTCTTTTTATCATGTCTTAATGCAAACCGTTCGGGAAGAGTATACCGTTAGCTGTAAGGTCAATCTGTCGGATATTTTTTATGTGTCTAGGCCGAATGAGAATTTAGCCTACCGAAATAAAATTGATCGCAAGCATGTTGACTTTCTGTTATGTGACACAAAAAACATGCAACCGCTTCTCGGTATCGAATTGGATGATTCCAGTCATGCAAAGAAAAAAAGGCAGGATCGGGATCAGTTTGTCGATCAGGTTTTTGCTGTAGCCGGTTTACCCATCTTACACATTCCGGCTGCCAGGGGGTACAACGTTTCAGAACTGGCAGAACTGATTCGAGTGAACGTGCAGGATAAGAAACCTGTGGTTGCTACTCCCAGGATTCCTGGTACTCAGCACATTTGCCCTAAATGCCAGATTCCCATGGTTCAGAGAATTGCAGCGAAAGGGAAACAGAAAGGACAGTCATTCTGGGGCTGCACTAATTATCCAAACTGTCGTGAAACCGTCTGGGAAGAAGGCACCATTCTGGGCTGAGTCATCGCAGATAAATAAGTCTGAGGAAGTCCTGGTTTTTATTCTTGCGTCGTTATACCAGTTCACGGATCGGGGTCTGTTCGTCGATCAGGTACTGTGGTCGGCCGTTATTGTCCTCGATGGTTGTGGAGGCGACATCGATACCCAGGTTGTGATACAGGGTCGCGAAGACTTCCTGCATATGCACGGGACGGTCAACCGCTTCTTCTCCCAGACGGTTGGTGGAGCCGATGACCTGACCGGTTTTCATTCCGCCACCCGCCATCAGGGCAGCGTGCACGCGCGGCCAATGGTCGCGACCGGCATTCTTGTTGATTTTGGGAGTGCGTCCGAATTCTCCCCAGACCAGAACGGTGACATCTTTGTCCATGCCTCGTTCGTGCAGGTCTTCAACCAGAGCCGCGACGCCTTGGTCGAGCAGGGGGATGACGCTGCGGGCATGGCCAAAGTTATTGCCGTGCCAGTCGAAATGCGCAAAGCTGCAGGTGACGCAGCGGGCTCCCGCTTCTACTGCGCGACGAGCCAGCAGGAAACGGGACATAATCGCCTGGTATCCCATTTCCAGAGGGTATTTCAGAACTTTTGGATCGTCTTTCCCATACCGGGCTCTGACTTTGGGGTCCTCTTTTTCGAGGTTCAACGCTTCGACCAGTCGGGAGGAAGAAAGAACTTCCAGTGCCTGATTTGTGTAGCCATCGTAGGTCCCGTCTGTTAGTTTTGTTTCAGACTCTCTGCGAAAGCGATCCAGGTTATTCAACAGGCTCGCGCGTTCATTGAGTCGGGAATTCGAGATGGAATTGAGTGTCATATTTTCCATCACATCGCCGTCCGGTCGGAACGGCGCGTGTTCCAGTCCCAGGAAACCGGGGCCTTTAATGTTCCATGGGTTGTGTGCCATCGTGTGTGACAGGTCGATGTAAGCAGGAACAGTCGAATGCACGGGCCCTTTCACTTTGGAGATTGCCGATCCCACGGAAGGCCAGCCCCCCTGTGGCTGTGCACTGCGGAAATGATGTCCGGTACAGCATTCGAAAGAATCGTGGCGTCCTTCCGCACCAACCAGTGAGCGGATGATCGAAAACTTATCCATCATGCCAGCTACACGAGGCATGAGTTCGCTGATTTGAATGCCGGGGACGTTGGTATTGATCGGTTTGAATTCGCCGCGAATTTCATCAGGGGCTTCCGGCTTTAAATCAAACATGTCCTGGTGAGGAGGACCACCTGCCAGGAAGATCATGATGACGGCTTTATGAGAAGAACGTTTTCCGCTCTTTTCCTGTGCTTTCAATATCTGAGGCAGCGAGAGCCCGCCCATGGCGAGTCCGCCAATCTGCATGAAAGAACGTCGCGGCATCCGGTCGCATAAACGAATCGATTGATCTTCAATCCTGAGCATCTATTAAGAGCTTTCCGATAAGATGAAACTACTTTTAAATCGAGGCTTGAAAAAGGCTTATCTATCACATAAGCGTACACTCATGAGATGGCTTTGAATAGAAGAATCGGCTAAAATGAAAGGAAAATTAAGAAATTGTCTGGAACCTGTTCTATTCTTACAGAATGACATATTCAAACTCTGCCTGTCTTTCACTTCAGACCAGGCAGTGCGAACCGGATTTCTTGTTTGACACGGGGATTTCAGGATCTTTTTTTGAAGGCGACCCGACGGTCTTCGACATCGCCACAGACAGCGAGACGGTAAGAATTGCCATTTTCCACCAGCGCAATTCCGCCTTGTGGTGCGGCATTGCAGGTAATCCAGCCTTTGCCTTCCAAAGCGTGCAGATATTGAGTGACCCGGTTGAGAGAAGGGATTTCAAATTCGGAAGCAATCTGTTCCGTGTTGGGGGCAATCCCAGAGCGATCAATTTCTCGAGTAATAAAATCCAGAATTTTCTGTTGTCGATCAGTTAAATACTGGTTCATGATTTCTCCTGTGCGCATCACGGCGCGCGTTGCGGGGCGCAAAATGAGCCCACATCATCCTTGAGAATCAGACCCGGATTCCAATACAGGTCTTTTAGAAGAAAACAGTAATTTTAATTTTCAACGTGACTTCCTTCAGCGAGCCACACGCGGCCACCACCTGGTGAATGGGGAGGGAATCAGTTAGCAAAAAGCATATATACGGTATCGTCGATCGTCAATCAGAATTTGAAGTGTGATTTCCTGATTTGATCTCATTCTGCTGAATTTACAGTGATTCAAAGCCCGAAAATTTTCAAATGCGATCATCCTTGCCAGAAAACCTCAATTGAAAAAACAGTATCTGAGAAGACACTTTCTTTTAATTGGACTTTTACTCAGTATCGCATTAGATTATATTGATGTGAATATGTAAGGTATGTTAAGATAACTGCTTGCGCCACACTGTTTCATCTCTTGTCCTCAGGAGAGTCATGATGCCTGCGAATACGCCTGCCTGCCATCCCACCATGTCCCGCCGGACCGCATTAGAAGTTGGCTCAATCAGTCTGCTTGGTTTTGGAATCAACCATCTGGACGCACTCCGTGCGGAAGCAGCTGCTCCTCCTAAACATAGCACTGCCAAATCCTGTATCTTTATTTTTCTCTCGGGCGGACTTTCACAGCATGAAAGCTTCGACATGAAGCCGGAAGCGAGTGCCGAGGTTCGTGGTGAATTCAATCCGATTTCAACTAAGATACCCGGCCTGCAGGTTTCAGAACACCTGCCTATGCTGGCGAAACGCAGTCATCTCTGGTCAGTCTGTCGGACACTGACACACGGCACGAATGAGCATTCGATGGGCCATCACATTATGCTGACAGGCCGCTCGGATATTCCCGTGGGATTCAACCCGAGCCGACCGATGAGTACCGACCATCCTTCGATTGCCGCGATTGCCGGCGATGTCATCCGCTCACGCACGAACCTGCCTCCGGCGATTGTGCTTCCCGATAAAATCGTGCATCGCACCGGGCGTGTTGTACCGGGGCAGTTCGCCGGCCGCATGGGT
>JAGQQP010000442.1 GCA_020426085.1 Planctomycetaceae bacterium
GCATTCCCCCACAGACGAATTCCTTTGCCTTGTTCGATGAGCTGATAATCAGTGGGTAATTCGTATTGCCCGTCCTGAAAACTGTAAGGTTCAATTTTGTGTGAGGCAAAGTTGATGGCAGGAATATCGCCTGGAGGATCAGCCACTTCAAACTGATCCCGTGCCGGGAATGCACTCTGGTCGGCCAGTTGGCGTGTTAGTTCCTGTCCGGTGCTGTCAAATACAATGGCCTGCCCTGCGGTGACCACCAGTTCATTCGTGGTTTCGGGAACCTGTTCCTGATTGATCTCAGCGTCTGGTTTTTCCTGTGAATGGGTGATCGAGACGCTGCCTGCAAACACGTGAAGTTCTGTCTGTTCGTCGTCGTTGACTGACAGACCAAAATTGGCTGATTGTGACAGCAGTGTCAGATTGGCTGTCGTCAGAGTAAAGGTCTGATCGCGTGCGCTGCCCACGACTGCCAGACGGCCTGACTTCAGATACGCTCGGTTATCAGAATTGATTCCCAGTTCGGCAGGTCCTTCCAGCGCGATGGTCGTACCGCTCAAAAAGTCAATGAGTGCACGCCCTGATTTGAGTTTCAGCCAGCCGGGAACCAGAGGTTTACTCACATCCTGAGTCCACTCGGTCCGTTCCCAGACAGGTTGATGTTCTTCAATAATCATGGCTGCGGGGACGCCATCGCTGGAGTCCAGTCGTGTGACGGCGCTGGCCGGAGTGCTGTCCATCAGCAGCAGAACCGTCAGAAACAGACAGGCAACAACGGTTGTCGCCAGTGCATAACGCATCACGGTTAGCTGTTTGCGTGCTGATACAACCCCGGGATCGACACGAAGAGTGCTTGTTTCTTTTTCAGGAGTCGGGCAGAACAGATCGGGGAGAGGCTCGGTCTGTCCCTGTTCCCAGAGCAGGAGCGAATCGGTATTCATCATTTCCAGATAGAGTTCCCGGGCTGCTTCATCCGTTTCCAGGCGTTTGAGGAAATTCTGGTTTTCCTCATCCGTCAACACACCATCCAGAAAGGCGGAGATGATTTCCTGAGTATTGTTCTTTGATTCTTCAGGATTTGGCTTCTGGTTCATAACTCACAATTCTCCCTGCTCACTGGCAAGTGTTTTCTGAACGCACTCTTGTAATAACTGTCGGATGCGATAAAGCGTCTGCGACACTGCACCGACGGAACGTCCCTGTGCCTCTGCAATTGCCTGCACCGAGCCTCCCGAGGCATATCGCTGTTGAATCAGGTTTCGACTCTGTTCTGGCAGTTTGGAAACACAACGTGCAAGTACACGCTGCAGATCCTGTTTGCCTGCCAGTTTCTCTTCATTCTGTTTGGCCAGCATCTCTACCAGCTCGACATTAAACACCATCGAATCTCGTTTATTATCGCGATAATAGGCCAGGACCTGAAAGTAAGCGACTTTACAGGCCCACGCAACAAAGTTGCTGCCTGCTTCAAATTCTTCTGAACGACGCCAGAGAACAAGATTCGTTTCCTGCAGCACATCCTGAACGGCCTGGGGATCAGACAGCAGTGAGCGAATATAAGCATAAAGCTTGCTCTGGTGGGTAGTTAGAAGTTGGACAAAATTTTCAAGTTCTTCGGGTTTCAAGACGGCGCCGATCCTTACAGTCCCAGCTGCCTTGCAGTCGGCAGCGTCATGATTCTCTGATGTAATATACCAGATTTTCTGAAATCTCACAGAATGAGGAGTTTCCTGGCAAAAAAACTTAAATCGAAGAATCTCGATATGAATTAGCGTGAGATCCGGCTGCTGTTCGGTATAGTTTAATACATCAAGATTTACGCTGATGTGACGTTCTCAAGTACTGTATTATTTGTCGGATCAGGAATTCCTGAATTTCGCAAAACTCGCCTGCTGTGAACTTTCATTTCAGACTGTGTCCAGTTTTACAGTAGCGTCTCCTGGCATTGAGAGACGCTATCTTGAAACGCGATGCGATCTGGAATCTGATATCGGAATCGCCTGCTGTGAAACAGAACCGCGTAACTCAAAGTGCTCATTCTCTGTTGCTGGTTTCATTTGCTCTGTCTCTGTTATCGATCTCTGCATCGGCAGATCAGCAACCGTCGGCCGTCGAAGCGAAAAAACCAACACCTCCCGGCAGTTACCACGATCTGATCCTTTCTCATCAACCAGCGGCTTTCTGGAGTTTTGAACGACGCGAACAAAACGGTTTTCAGAGTCAGGCTGCAAAGCCCGTCCCGGCACTGGTGAGTGGCCAGCCGATGAATCTCATCGCCGGTCCCCGTCCTGCTGAATTTCCCTTATTCGCTGATCAGAATCAGGCGGCTGCTTTTCAGCCTGGCCAGGGTTTCCTGCGGGTCGTTGATCCGGGTGAGAAGAGCATTTTCGATTTTGCCGCCGGGGATGCAATCACTCTGGAAGCATGGATCAATCCTAGCTCCACGCGATCCGGACAATACTACTATATCATCGGGAAAGGGCGTACGAACCGGAAAGGAGTCGCACGGGATAATCAGAATTATAGTTTAAGACTGACCGGTTCTGAAATCAGCTTTCTGTTTTGCACTCAGCCGGAAAAGAAGGGTGAGAAACCGATCTACCACCGCTGGACTTCTACCGGGGGCGGAATCAGTACGCATAACTGGCATCATGTGGCAGTGACATATATTTTCGGCAAAAAGAAAAGTCTCAACGCTTATGTTGATGGCCAGCCTGTTTCCGGAAAATGGGATGTCGGTGGCGATACATCGCGACCACCAGTGGTCGACGATGATGAAGTCTGGATCGGTTCTTCGATGGGCGGGTCGGCTAACAGTTCGTTTGATGGACAACTGGATGAGGTCGCTGTTTACCGCAGAGCACTGACGGCAGGACAAGTGGCGTCGCACTTTGAATTCGCTGCTTCTGATCCAAAGATCGACTGGACTGCGATTCCCGAAGATCGTGTCAGAGTTGAGATTCTGGAAGGGATTCCCAATAAAAAGTCGTGGAAGTTTCGGCCGCCTCGACTGGCGGAAACATTCACTCAGCCACACCTCGCGTTTATTGAAATCCCCAACCGTTATTCCGAGCGTGGCGTAAAAGTAGATCGTCCCGATCCGTTTCTGGTACGGGCGATGTCTCGCATGACGCTTCCTCAAGGCAAAAAACGGATTCTCCTGCGTGCCCGCAATGCTGCACGGCTCTACATTGACGACAAGCTGGTGGCAGAGACCGATTTCCACAGAATTACCAACAGCGGTCATGATATCGTTTACGATGTCGATCTGAGCCTGGCGCCTCAAATTCGCCCCTTACACCGGGGTGATACGGAGCAGGTTGTGGAATATACCGGCGATGGCAAGCCACATCGGATTCGTTTTGAGATGATCGTGGGTGGTTCTCGGCATCGTCCCGATTTCGGTGAGACAGCCGTTTTTATCGGTAACCCCGGTGAAGATTTTCAACTTCTGACCCCCTCTGATCAGGTCGTCATGCTGACCGACGAAGACTGGTTACCTTTTGCCAGCCAGTACCGCTACGATCAGATCGCTGTCAACGCGGCACATCGCCGGAACGCTTCCGCGAAGGAAGATCAATACTGGGAATCGCGGCATCAACTTGCAAAAGCCGAAATCCTCAAGCAGCCTCAAGTCAAAGTCCCCGCTGCAGTGCCGGGACTGCGGGCGAACAACGCCATCGATCATTTCATCAACCGGCGGCTGGCGAAAGAGAAAGTGGCACAGGCACCACGACTCAATGATCTGGCATTTCTGCGCCGGCTTTCCCTGGACACCACCGGTACCGTACCTACGCCTGACCAGATTCGTGACTACCTGGCCGACGAGCCAGATACACGACGTGCGAAAGCGATTCAACACTTGATCAATAATCCCGCCTGGGCGGATAACTGGGTTGGTTACTGGCAGGATGTGCTGGCGGAGAATCCGAACATCCTCAACCCGACGTTGAATAATACCGGACCCTTCCGCTGGTGGATTCACGAATCGTTTTATGATAACAAACCGTTTGATCGTTTCCTGACGGAACTGGTCATGATGGAAGGGAGCAAGTATTTCGGCGGGCCGGCCGGCTTTGAAATGGCATCGCAGAACGACGCCCCAATGGCGGCCAAAGCGCATATCATTGGTCAGGCCTTCCTTGGTTTGAACATGAAATGTGCTCGCTGTCACGATGCCCCCTTCCATGATTTCAAACAGCGTGATCTGTTCAGCCTGGCAGCCATGCTGAAACGCAGCCCGCAGGGGG
>JAGQQP010000443.1 GCA_020426085.1 Planctomycetaceae bacterium
CCAACGAGAATTACGCTGTCGAAGTCCTGCGGTGCGATGCGCGAGTCGCGGACCGCTTTGGCAATCGGACGCGCCAGCCGCTTGACCAGCGGGTCGGCGATTTCCAGGAACTCGTCGCGTGTGATCGTATGAGTGGCGGCGTTCTCTTCCATCTCTCCCTGCAGATTGGGAATACGGATTCTGGCTTCGGTTTCCCGCGCGAGGGTACACTTGGCCGCCTCACATTCCTGCTTGAGCCGGGAAACGAGCAGGGGATGTTTGACTTCCGCGATCTCAACCTGCAGATTCTGGGCGGTGAGTACTTTTGACAGAATACGGTCGGTGAAATCTTCGCCCCCCAGCATGCTTTCGCCAGCAGTCGAAATGATTTCCAGCGTCCCTTCGAACACTTCCATCGCCGTCACATCGAAGGTACCGCCGCCCAGGTCGATCACGATCAGTTTTTTCTCGGCTTGACGATCATGAAATCCATAAGTCAACGCTGCCGCCGTTGGTTCGTTGATAATACGGCGGACATTCAGTCCCGCCAGTTCGCCTGCCTGCTTGGTCGCGTTTCGCTGGTGATCATTAAAGTATGCGGGCACGGTGATGATCGCATCGTGTACTTCTACACCCAGGTACGCTTCCGCATCCTGTTTCAAAGACTGGAGAACCAGGCTGGACATTTCCGTTGCGGAGAAGACATGCCCGCCGATTTCGACTTTGCGATCCGTGCCCATCAGTCGCTTGAATACCCAGGCACAGCGTTCGGGCTGAGTCACGCGGGTCTCTTTGGCGGCAGAGCCGACCAGCACACGATCATCGGCGGAAATGCTGATGATGGAAGGAGTAATCACAGAACCGTGCGCGTTGGGAATAAGTTTGGGTTGCCCGTTTTCGAATACTGCGCACAACGAATTCGAGGTACCCAGATCGATGCCAATAATGGGAGTCATACGAATAAAATCTTATACAAAGTGCGGGATATTCCCCGCCAGGTGGTCTGATGGGAAGCACGAAAACAGATCACCCGATTGTAATCTTACGTCCAGTCATTTTCCAGAGCGCCTCTCATTTAACCATAGCGCCTCCCAATCTATTATACTCGGTTCAAAGAGCCCTGGAGACGCTGTAGTAAAACTGGACACAGTCTACAATGAATTTGATTCTGTCCTGATTCAGAGGGGGCGCATTTTCGCACTACCTGTCTCCGATTGAGACGGGGACGGTATTTAAGAGCAGACACCAGGATTTCAGAACGGGTTCAATTCTTCCCGGTAGAGAAAGCTACTCCTTCTGTTTGAACGTCTTTTTGAGAGTTGCTTTCATATCAGTCCATTCGTTGGCAGTCGCGGCCAGTTTCCCGTCCGGGCCAATCAGGTAATAGACGGGAATCGAGCTGATTGCCAGTTGACGCGCCATGTCGGAATGATCGCCGAGATAATTCTGAGCCCAGTTCCATTTGTTTTTCTCGACGAGTCTTTTTGCATCTTCCGGGTACTGATCTACATTCAATCCGACGAACGTAAGCGGCTTCTCTGAAAGTTGATCTGCGGTTGCCTGGATATCGGGCATATTCTTCAGGCAGGGAGCACACCAACTGGCCCAGACATGCATCAGAATATAGCGGCCTTTCATCTCGTAGATGGAATGTTCCACTCCGGTGGTGTCTGTGAATTTATAAGCATACATACTCTCACCCACACGCGGTCCGACGCGACAGGCAACGTCGATCGAACCCAGGTCCTTGTTTTTCGCTTTAATGTCAGCAACGGTCACAGTCACGGGAATCACTTTCGTGCCGACCGCATCGACCAGGCAGCCTGCCGGTTCTTCAAACAGGCGCAATATCAGATCGTATTTTCCGGGAGGCACGCCGCTAATCTGAAACCGACCCTCAGGCGTGAGTTTCAGAAAGTAGTAATGCCGCGAACGGAGCCAGCTTGCATAGTGGGGATCCCGAGCCCAGGATGTCTGCACGGGACCTGAAGGATCAAAACTCAGCTTCGGAAAATCTTCCGGTAATGAAATCCCGTGATCGCGGCGGATCAGATAGTTGAGCGACCAGTTTTTATTCAGGTCGACGTCACCGCGGCCCGTGGCAATAACGGTGCCGGTCACAGTCGTTCCTGTGTTCCCCAGCGCAATGTTCTTGTGTTCGCCAGGCTGCAGATCCAGCGGAAGAGACTCGCTGGATTTGAGTAGTGAATCTTGCCAGAGACTGACGTAGGCTTGAATACTGCCGGCTATGGGAGGGAGCCGTTCGAATTCAAATCGCCCGTTTTGATCAGTCTCGGTAACAAAGGTATCATCTAGTCGCGCTTCTTTCAGGGCTCGTTTCTGCACAGGTGTGAAATAGATCCATTGCTTCGCAACCGGCTGCCCTGCCTGGAACAATTGACCGGAAAGGGAAGCCCAGGGTTGCAGAGTCAATGTTCCAATCTCTTCATCGGGCTGGCGCAGGACTTCTGCAAAACCGGAGTCATGCGAGGCGCGAATGCGGGTCGGTTCTGAGGTGGCTGCGATCTGAAACTCGCCCGCTGCTGACGTGTTTGCAGGCATCCCCTCCTGGTCTGAAATTCCATTGCCTACGATGGTGACAATGCTGGGCGTTCCGATTCTGATAGAGGCATTCGCGACCGGTTTTCCGTCAGAGTCAACGACCTTTCCCTTCCTGGCAGGCGCTGGTTCCAGACTAAAATTCAGAACGGCAGGTCCATCCCCGGGCCCATACGAAGTATCACTCAATAAGGATCGGTAGCCGTCCGCTTCGATACGAAATAGATAACGCCGTTCATCTATCGTGGGATCCAAAGTGATTTTATATTCCCCCGCTGTGCCTTTCACAGCATTTGAAAATGAGGTCGTTAAAAAATCCGGGTAAAATTCAATCACGGGAATGACGCGAAAACCGGTGAGCGGTTTTCCGGTCCTGGCATCGGTCACATTTCCTGAGACCGTTAACGTAGGATCCAGTTGAACGATATGTGGTTTTTTTGTTGCGACCAGTGTCACCGTTTTAGCACTGTTTTTCCCGAGGATACGGTATGTGACAGGATCATCGGGAGCCCAGTCCCAGACGAAGACGCCGTTCTCGTCGGCGCGGGTGGGAATTTCGGAATTCAGCACATTCGGGTGCCGCACGTTGTAGAGCGATTCGGCTCCGCGCCATCCCTGTAGACTGACAGAAGCTTTGGGGATCGGTTTGCCATCGGGGTCCACAATTTTCAGTGTGAGTCGTTTTCCCGGCTGCAAGTTAAACGAAAGATCTTTCATCGAGGGTTCGATATTAACCATTCGACGAACCGGCATGTATCCGGGGGCGACCACCGTCACAGGATGTTCCCCCGGCGGGAGCGCGATGGTTTCGAAATGTCCTGATTCGTCGATTTTCGTTTCGTTTACTGTCCTGCTGAAATAGGGGGAATCATTCCAGACGATGATCCCTTTTGTGATCGGATCGCCTGCCGTATTACGGACAGTCCCTTTGATGCTTTTACCACGTCGCAGAACAATTTTAGCGGTGCCGTCTCTCAGCATGGCCGTCGTCAGATTCTGCTGAAACTGCAGCTGTCCCGGTTCAATATCACAGACATAGTCTTGATGAGTAAATGTCAGCTCGAATTGCACGTCTTTCCCCGGACGCTTTGCAGGTGCGATATTGATCGACCATTTCCCTGCTTTGTCTGTCACCGCTTCTGTATAGATATTAATCATTGGCTGCGGTTGGCCATCTTTGTCCGGGTTGGGGACTGTCAGACTTACATCGACGTTGACTTCAGGAATCGGCTCTCCCCGATCATCGACGACACTCCCCGAGATCTTTGTGCCGCGAGCGAGTACGAAATCAAATTGATCGGGGATGCGTTTTTCTTTCTCCTGGTCGCCTTCACCAAAACTGATAAACTCAGAAACATAATCGGGCTTCGTGACCCAGAGCCGCATACTCACTGTTCGATCAGGAAGTTTCAGGGTAATCGAACCGGCTGCATCTGCGACAAGATGGGAATTGACGGTGCCGCCTTTATTCAATTCATTGCGAAAAGCGACGTTGGCAAACAGCTTCGCTCCGGGCAGAGGCTTACCCTGTTCGTCGTGCACCCGAAATGCCATCGTCCGGGAATCGTGGTTTGCACCGTTTTTCTCTGCTGTTTTTTTCTGGGTCGCCTGTTTCTGTGCAGCCAGCGGAACGGTGATCGAAAACACCAGAATCGCGAAGAGTGAAGAGAACCGAAAAGCGGAGGTCCGGGTTGTGTT
>JAGQQP010000444.1 GCA_020426085.1 Planctomycetaceae bacterium
AATTATGTATCACCGGTTATGGCTGTGAAGATGCCTTTTTCTCCCCCGACGTTCAACAGCGGGCACTTCATTCACTGCAACAACTGCTGCCGTTGACAGAGGGGCTCATCGTTTCAGTCGGGCTGCCTCTGTTTCATGGCGGGGCACTTTATAACTGTGCCTGCCTGATTGTCGATCAGAAAATCGCAGGTTTTGTCGCGAAGAATCATCTGGCGGGAGACGGCATTCACTACGAACCACGCTGGTTCAAACCCTGGAATTCACCGCATGTCAGCCAGGTCGAAATTGAAGGTCAGTCTTATCCGATCGGCAATCTGATTTTTGAGTGTGGCGGAATTCGTATCGGATTCGAAATCTGTGAGGACGCCTGGGCGGCACGACGTCCGGGACGCGATCTGTCACAGGCTGCCGTCGATCTGATCGTTAATCCCAGTGCCAGCCACTTCGCTTTTGGGAAACAGGAAATTCGCCGTCGACTGGTTCTGGAAAGTTCACGCGCTTATGGCGTCAGCTATCTCTATTCCAATCTACTGGGGAACGAAGCCGGACGTGTGATTTATGATGGGTCAACACTGATCACCAGCAACGGTTCCATCCTGGCAGAAGGGCCGCGGCTCTGCTTTAGAGACGTCGTCGTCACCTCAACAGTCATCGACATTGATCTCACACGCATGAATCGCGCCCGGCTGATGAGTTTTCAACCGGATCAATTGGGCCAGTCTGAAAATCGGATCGTCGCCTCATTTTCATTTCCGGAAATCCAGCCGCAGCCGAAAATTCAGACTGCGGAATCCTGGGAGACGTCCAGTGACGTCAAGGCGGAAGAGTTTTCCCGCGCGGTTGCACTCGGGCTGTTTGATTATCTGCGTAAAAGCCGTTCCCAGGGATTCATTATCTCTCTGAGTGGTGGCGCCGATTCATCTGCTGTCGCCACGCTGGTCTGGCTTATGGTAAAGCTGGCGTTAGGCGAGTTGGGTCTCGAACCCTTCCAGGCAAAACTGTCTCATATTCCGGGACTGGAACAGGCCACTGCAGCGGGAGACCTGGTCTCACGCCTGCTGACGTGCGTCTATCAGTCGACCCGTAACAGTTCGGAAACCACAGAACAGGCGGCCGCAAAACTGGCCGAATCGATTGGCGCCGATTATCTCAAGCTGGACGTGGATTCGATCGTACAGGATTATGTTGGACTCGTCACAGAAGCGGTCGGACGTGAATTGAGCTGGGAAACCGATGATGTTGCCTTGCAGAATATCCAGGCCCGCGTACGGGCACCGGGAATCTGGATGATCGCTAATTTACGAAACGCACTTCTGCTGGCGACCAGTAACCGGTCTGAAGCCGCCGTCGGTTATACCACGATGGACGGTGATACCTGTGGCGGGCTTTCTCCGATTTCCGGAATCGATAAAGCGTTTTTGCGTCAGTGGCTGCTGTGGATGGAAGCAGCGGGACCGGAAGGCGTGGGAACACTTCCGATGTTGAAGCTGGTCAATCAGCAGGAACCAACGGCGGAACTGCGTCCTCAAGCCTCGCATCAGACGGATGAAACCGATCTGATGCCGTACGAACTGCTGGACTGGATCGAACGGGCTGCCATCCGGGATAAGCAGGGGCCGGTTGATATTTATCGACTGGCGCGAATTCAGTTTCCAGGCTATTCGCCAGAGCAACTGTCTGCCTGGGTGATCCGCTTCTTCCAACTCTGGTCACGCAATCAATGGAAACGTGAGCGCTACGCGCCTTCGTTTCATCTGGATGACGAGAATCTGGATCCCAAAACGTGGTGTCGTTTCCCGATTCTCTCAGGCAGCTATCAGCGGGAACTACAGGAGCTGCGCGAATTCGTGGACAAAGAAAGAGGAGTTTGAAGGTCAGACAATGAAATATAGTTATGAATATCCCCGGGCCGCTTTGACCGTTGACTGTGTCGTGTTCGGCCTGGACGAAGCGGACCTGCAGGTGTTGTTGATTCAGCGAGACCTGCCCCCCTTTGAAGGGGACTGGGCTCTGCCCGGAGGCTTCGTCCGACTGGAAGAATCGCTGGAAGAAGCCGCCCGCCGGGAGCTGCAGGAAGAAACCGGTATCGAAAACGTCTTTCTGGAACAGCTCTATACGGTTGGAACAGTAGACCGGGATCCGCGTGAACGGGTTGTTACGGTTGCCTATTATGCGTTGGTCAATCTTTCCGATCACCGCATCCAGGCAGCTACCGATGCCCGCAATGCCGCCTGGTTCGCCGTGGATGATGTGCCGGCACTCGCCTTTGATCACCCCGAAATATTAGAGATGGCACACGAACGCCTGCGCGGCAAAGTCCGTTATCAGCCGATCGGTTTTGAACTGCTGCCCCCCAAGTTTACGTTGCGACAGATTCAGCATCTATACGAAGTCATTCTGGATCGACCGCTCGATAAACGCAACTTCCGTAAAAAAATCCTCAGCATGGGGATTCTGATTGAACTGGATGAAGTAGAAACCGACGTGGCTCATCGAGCGGCCCGGCTCTACAAATTCGATCATCGCAAATATAAACGTCTGACGAAACAGGGCTTTCATTTCGAGATCTAGGAAAACAGTAACAATGAACACGTTGATTCTGGTTGACCTGCAATATGATTTTATGCCCGGCGGCTCGCTGGCAGTTCCCGAGGGAGGCCAGGTCGTTCCGGTTGCCAATGAGTTGATGTCGGAATTCGATCTGGTCGTGGCGACGCAGGACTGGCATCCGGCTGATCATTTGAGTTTTGCCAGTCAGCATCCCCATCGGGAGATCGGGGAACTGATTGACCTGGCAGGTCTGGATCAGATTCTCTGGCCCGATCATTGTGTGCAGGGAACCCGGGGAGCGGAATTGCATTCCGATCTGAACCAGAACCAGATCAACCGGGTCTTTCTCAAGGGGACAGACCGGAAAATCGACAGTTACAGTGGCTTCTATGATAACGCACATCAGAAGTCGACCGGCCTGGGGGAATATCTGAAAGAGCAGGGAGTACAGACTGTCACGGTACTGGGCCTGGCTTCTGACTATTGTGTGAAATGGACGGCGCTGGATGCTGTGAAACTGGGATTCCAGACCCGCTTGATCGAGCGGGGATGTCGAGGCGTCAATCTCTCACCAGGGGATGTAGACCGCGCCTGCCAGGAAATGCAGAACGCAGGCGTGAAAATTATTGAATGAATCAAATGAAAAATAACGGATTTCAAATCCGCAGAAGAAAAAAGATATAGATAAAATGAACGAACAAGAATTAAAAAAGAAAAGCAAATTCCTGAGTCTGATTCTCAGGCACCAGCCGGAGACGGTCGGGATTACGCTCGACGAATCGGGCTGGGTCGATGTCGAAGTATTACTGGCAGCGATGTCACAACAGGGGAAAGGGATGTCACGCGCGGCGCTCGACACCGTCGTGCAGTCGAATGACAAACAGCGGTTTTCCTTCAACGCTGACGGCTCCCGCATTCGTGCCAACCAGGGCCATTCGATTTCCGTCGACCTCGGTTATACCACAGCGGTTCCTCCCGAAATCCTGTTTCATGGCACTCCCGAGAAATTCATCGAACCCATATCCCGGGAAGGGCTCAAAAAAATGAATCGGCATCACGTGCATCTGCATGTGGACGAACAGACCAGCATCGCCGTCGGACGCAGGCGCGGCAGACCGGTGTTACTGAAAGTCCGGGCGCGGGAAATGCATCAGGCAGGCTGCGAATTCTTCGTCACACCAAACCAGGTCTGGCTGACAGACAGCGTGCCCGTCGAGTACATCGATTTTCCTTAAGAGACCGTCAGCCTTGGTGTGTACGTCCCGACAGGACAACAGAATAAGCTGATTTCTTGCCTGAGAGAAAAGTCTCTGAATGCCGCAAAATTCAAAGTATCCCTTAATCCCCCTGAGCACGGCACACGTTTCTTCTTATACAGAGCATCCAATTCTGTAGGGAAAAAGAATCGTGAAAGACTCAGCCGCTGAACTGCAGGAATTCAGAGCCAGCTTCGAACAAGCTTCGAGAGAGCATGAACAGAAGGGGAATTGGGCTTGTAGTCTGGTTTTAGGATCATGGGCTTTAGAATATGCACTGATCTGGTTGAAGTGCAATGGGACCTCCGCAGGTGAATGCATGAGCCCTGTCCAGAGCGTTGTAGTAGTAGTGCTCTTTCTGTTGCCAATCATTCTATTATTCTGGTATCTCATCAGG
>JAGQQP010000445.1 GCA_020426085.1 Planctomycetaceae bacterium
TACCTCGTCCATATGATCCAGTTCGACGCCCAGATGTCCCACCTGCTGCGGATCGGGCAGTTCACTGGCGGCCTGTTGGGCCCGCTCTGCATTGCGGCTGCTGATGACCAGCCGCGCTCCAGCTTCGGCCAGTCCGCGCGCCATCGCACTCCCCAGGTAACCACTGGCGCCGGAAATCAGTACGGTTTTACCACTCAAGTCAAATAACTGCTGAATAGTCGGTTCGCTTGTGGAATTCATAAGTCACTCAAATCAATCAGATCAGGTTAATGAAGTAAGAAACTGAGCCGGTTCCATCCAGGTTCGATTTTTCACCGAATCCAGAATGGACAGATTCACGGCCAGAGTCTGCAACCCCGCAGACAGCGGGCAGAGAGGAGGACACACATCATCCAGGTAATCCAGAAAGGCACTGGCCTGACGTTGGAATAATGTGTCTCGCTCCAGAGTTTCCTGGAAACCAACCTGCCATTCCCCATCAGGTTCAGTCACCCAGCGATACCAGCTTTTCTGGTATTCAAACCGCAGCATGCCCCGTTCGCAGATGACCGTGATCATCGATTCATTCGCAGGCTGGTGCTGGTTCAGGCTGAAGCTGCCCAGCACATTCCCCTGCCGGGTGATGACATGCACGGTATCTTCGACATCAACACCTTCCAATACCTGATGTGAAAAGTCAGCGACCAGCGCATCGACGGGGCCGACCAGATATTCGCCAGCATTCATGGAATGGGTTAACGCATCCTGAACCGCACCGCCGCCGGTCGCATGTGATTTATAATAGATGTCCCGATAAGCCGGTCGATAGGTCGGAAAATTCTGCCCTGACACCACTACCAGTTGAACCGGTTTACCGAATTTTCCCGAGTCCAGAGCTTCCTTCATCGCTGCCAGCGCCGGATGCGCACGATACACATACGCGACCGCCGCCTTGCGACCTGTTTCCTCCAGGAGACTCTGAAGTTCACCAATGCCTTCAACACCAGTGCTTAACGGCTTTTCAATAAACAGATCCAGCCCCGCCCGGACAGCCTGAATCGAATTGGCTATATGCACATGTGCGGGAGTGGCGATCACGGCACAATCATGAGGCTCTGCCAGTGCTGATTCCAGATCCGCGTACTGTCGCTCGACCCCATACTGGTCTGCAATCTTTGAACGCAAGTCGTCATTCAACTCGCAGATTGAGACATCCGCGCGTCCCGTCGATTGAAAACAGCGTAAATGCCGCTCACCTATCGAACCCACGCCCACTACCAGTACTCGTTTTCGTTCCGTCATTGCAGTCTGTCTCTCGTCAACGATTGGCTTGCTGTGAAATTGTCGTCCCGCGTCGCCTGGAACTCAATTGTTAATCATAAAGTGACACTCTGATTCAGCAATAAGAGGCAATCAAAAAACTCCGGAAAAGACGGAGTTCCTGTCCCCACTCTTCCGGAGTTATCTCATCGATTGATGGTCCTCTTATTTCTGAAACTGCAGCGAGTACAGGTCCGCGTCTTTCATTACAAACTTCAGACGCACCGGCTTGCCGCTCAGTGCTTTCAAATCACTCCCTTTTTTCCAGGAGACGACCCGGTCTACTTCGTTACCGATCTGTTCGCGGCAGTCTGCCAGGGTAAACCCGGGAATCGGCTGCCCCTGTTCATCCTGAATCTCAACCTTAATCCCGCCGGCCGCGGAAGTGGAAAAGTTGATCGATAATTCTGAACCATCAAATAACAGGGGCTTCGTGACCATCTCCCCACCTGCGTAGTCGGCTCGCACCGAAGCAAAGCCATCCAGGCGTAACGAATAGCGTCGCAGATGCGAGGTCGGCTGGGCATAATCCTGGTTCACATACACCGACATTTCCGCTGGTCCTGTTTGAACCACATTCAAGGCAGGATAATTAGTCCGCGAAACCCAGTTCTGTGCACCGATTCCCCCGGTGATGTAGCCACTCAGAAATGTTCTCTGATAGGTATCATCGCCGCGGGTACTCATCAGAATCGCATCTGATGTATCTTTGAAATAACGGGGGTGCACGCCAATTTCTTTGGCCTGCTCATCGGTCAGCACCTGTCGCCCCGGCATGAAACGGGCGGCAATCGCCAGGTAGATATGCGGAGCGCGAAAATAAGGATGGGTCTGATTCGTATAAAGATGCTCAATCGGTGCCTCACCATCGAGGGTGGTGTACTCCATCAGCACCGGCTCAGACCAGTGAATGAAATCGTCACTCTCACTGCGTGCGATGCGGCGGATTTTATCTTTGAACACGCGAAAATAACTGAGGTACTTTTTCTCAACAGGCGACCAGAACGCCACGTTTTGTGAATCAAACATGTATTTATAGGGAACCATTTTAGTCGGTATGACCGCCCCGGCTGGATGCTGTTTCCAGTGAATCCCATCCGGAGAAGTGAACGCGACCAGACCACTTTTCATTGTTCCGCCCAGCGCTTTGTACTTTTCCGCTGCAGGGACATCAGGTCGGGTATCCAGGAACGGAGAGAAGTTATGCGTCATCGGCGGCGCGTCGGCCAGGATGATATTGTTCTTCTGATGCCCCTGCTTCTCATACAGCGAAAACTCTGGCTTCGTCCAGTTCACACCATCTTTGGATTCCGCGTAGCAGTAGACTTCCCCGACGTCACCATCAGCGCCCGCAGTCGGTCGCCCGCGATAATAAGCCCGGTAAACGTCCCCATCCTTGATGATGGTGCAGTAACCGCAAAACAGCCCTTCCCAGGGTTTATCAAACTTCAATACAGGGCCTTCATCAACAGGATGATGCAGTTGAAGTTCTGCCCCTTTCAAACTGTCAATCAGATAATCATCAACAAAGAGTTCCCGGCGATCGCCTATCTCAAGTGGCTTTTCCGCCTGCTTCTCTTCACCTGCCCTGATCAGGGTAAGATCGAGAAAACTCACAACAACAAACAGCATTACCATCAATTGCTTCATCTGAAACCCCTCATTGTCATACAAAGACATGTTGTACTACTTTTAAGTAGAATCCACATGAATCCCAACTTGATTTTCATCTTTACAGCCATATTCACAGTTGACAACACACAAACAACTTGTATCTTATTTAAATACAAGTAACCACATTCGTATCTAATTTCAACCCCGAATGAAATAAAAAACCGGAACCATGGCAGCACGTGCTCCCGACACAATTCAGAATACGATGCTCTCCGGTTCATCCCCTGCCGGCAAACAGCGCCCCAAGTACATGCTGCTGGTTGAACAGATCATTCAGCAGATCACAACAGGCGAAATCCGCCCGGGTGAAGCCCTGCCATCCGAACACCAACTCTGCGAAACACACCAGTTGGCCCGGACGACAGTCCGCAACGCGATGCAACTACTGGAAGAACAGGGCTGGGTAAATCGGATTCATGGCAAAGGTTCGTTTGTCAGTACCAATCCCCCCCTGCCGGTTTCCAGGCCACTGGATATTTTTGCATTCGTGCTGCCCGAAACGCGCACCGGCTATTATCCATCCCTGCAACGCAGCTTCGAACAGGCTGCGGCAGCGACACAGCATCAGGTTCTTGTCTGCTGCACCGAAAACAAAATCGACGCCCAGGGAAATACCATTCTGCAACTGATTGACAAACATGTCGCCGGTGTGGCACTGGTCCCTGCCACCGTTCCTGCCACACCCGCGTATCAGGTTCGTCAACTGCAGCAGCATGGCATTCCCGTTGTCTTCTGTCACCGCGAGGTCGAAGGCGTACAGGCCCCCCTGCTCTCCATCCCCTTCCGTGAAGTTGGCAGACGGGCCGGACAGACATTACTGGAACAGGGACACCGATCACTGGCACTCTTTTCCCCCCATCGCGCCAGCGCTTCCATCGAATACGAAGCAGGCTTGCGGGAAGCACTCGCATCACAGTCAGATCCCTGCCCTGAGCCATTCATCTTCCATGGCCCGAGCTCTCAGATTCACCCCGTTGATTACGAACAGGATCTGCTGCAGACACTGGAAACCATGTTCCAGAGCGAACAGCCACCTACCGCTATTTTTGCGACCTTCGATTCCCTGGCCGAACTGATCTACCTGCTGCTGGGAAAACTCGGAAAGCGGGTCCCCGAAGATATTTCGCTGCTCGGTTTTGGCGGCACCGTTCGCAACGGTGCCATTCAGAGCAGACTCTCGTCCATTACGGTCGACGAAATCGCCATCGGGCAGAAAGCAGCAGAAC
>JAGQQP010000446.1 GCA_020426085.1 Planctomycetaceae bacterium
GGCAGCTTTATGCTGCGGTCAGTGCTGCAGAACAAAAAAACGCCGTCCGTTCCAGTAAGAACAGACGGCGTTCAATTAGTTGTGAATCCAGCTTGGAGATGATTCCTGCTTCAGAAACTATTATTTCTCTGAACAGGAACGGGTGGAGCTTGAGGCTCACTGTCATCCAGCAACACTGCAATTCCACCGATTAGAATTAGAATCAAGACGATAATATAGCCCCCCAGTTCATTTGCGTAGGTTTTCCAAGTTGGATTCGCCTCTGAGGAGAGGCGTTTTCGTATTCGTTGAATGGCAGAGATGACCATTGCTACAAAGAAAAGCAAGATTCCAATGCAGATAACAACTTCATACGTCCCAGGAGCAGGAGCCGGATTGTCAGGAAGATGCTGAACCTGATTCTCGGCAGGCAATAAAGTTTTATTGTTCGCCAGCTGCAGACTCTCTCTGATCTGATCAAACAGTTTTTCGTTCTTGGTGAATTGACTGGGAATGGTCCACAGATGCAATTCAACCCAGTAATCATCACAGTCGAGAACCCGTATGGTGTAGACCAGGTTTGTATTATCGTTGACGGCTTTGAGCTGCACGTCCGCAGCAGGAGAGGCGTCATCCAGCGACATCACTGATTTTACTTGCTCTGCCTGCTCAAACCGCGCCGAGTGGCTTTGCACAACCAGTTGTACGACTTCTTTCATACTTTTTAAATGAACATCAATTTTAGGTGTCGAATAGGCGATCAGATGCAGATCATTCTGTGGATCAACCACATAAATATTTCCCCGACCGATATTGGGAATATCGGCTAACTGCCAGCCTGCCGGTGTCTGGATCTGGAAATGCCCGTCAGCAAACGTGTGTGAAACCCAGGGATTTTGCGAATCGAATTCAGCAGCTGGTACAACCGAGGGAACTGAAGCCAGAATCGAGACAGCAGTAGCGAGATATAGAGCGGTTTTTGTCCACAATGTTGCGACATGTCTCAGGCCGACATACGAAATTCGACAGCTGTGTGATAGGACTGCTTGCCCCGTTTGCCGTATTGAAGTTTGTGGTGTGTGCATCCTGTTTCCTTCTAATAAATCTGTAAGTTGTCATGTGTATGCCATTAACAGATGATACTTATAGTCCGTGGTGTTATCGTCGCTGTCAAGTGTTAAATGCCCGCATGGCAAAACGAGCAGACATTTTGAAGCGATTTGGAGAGCGGGTCCGGGAACTGCGTAAAGAACAGGGCTATTCCCAGGAGAATTTCGCGTACGCCTGTGAGCTGGACCGAACCTATGTAGGCGGGATTGAACGAGGCGAACGGAACGTCGCCCTGCGGAATATTGAGCGGATCGCCGATACACTGGGGATCAGCGTGGCGGAGCTGATGGAAGGAGTCTGATCAGACTTTTTCGGAAGGTGTTGGCAGCAACAGGGTTCCTATCAGATCGGAGGAATCTGTCCTGGCCTGTTCGGCCGTTTCCAGTGTTGCAAACAGTTCTGATGTCAGAAACACTGTCCCCGCGGCGTTTGTAACCGCGTATTTCAAATGAGTCGAACGCAGCCATTTCCGCAAACGTTGAATCGATTCTGAGGTCCAGGTCTGATCTGCGGTGGGATTATTCGCATAGAGTTTGAGCAGCTGTGTATCTCCAGGGGCCATCTCATCAGCCCAGAACTGCAAAGCCGCGATGATGAGGAGTAGATCCTTTTGAGTAAGCATAGTTTCCTTTCTATCAGAAGAGAAATCTCTGAGAACAAAACCAGACCGCTGAAGACATTTCAGTTCGTCTTCAACAGGCTAACTTGACGGAAAGAGGGAGTCGCTGAGGGCTACACCAGAGGACTCACCTTATATGCCGCGTTTTGTGGCTCGATTTAGCTGATTGATAACTTTCAGAAAGCTAAGCTTTCAGTTCTCATTCATATCGGTTCGATCTACATCACGGTTTCGATTAATCCGACTTCAAAGATTCAACGCGACGTCCGGCGTACGTTGGGATTTCGTGAGTTGCAGACAGGTCGACTGGAAGCGACTCGCGAGGGATATCCCAACATTACTGGTGAGGATTTCGTGAAAATCTACTGCAAAAAATACAAAGTGGTACCAGCCACTCCCGTTACCCGGATCGTTTTTAAATAAGTTTGATGGTCGGGGACTGGTGATTACCCGGTCATTAATCAAATCATGGGGAAACTATTGAAAAATATTTTTTTTGTAGAGTATTATTTTCTGTTTAAATTGAAGATATGAAATACCTGCTGCAACATAGTTTAAATTAGAACATTTAACTCAATACATCGCTGAAGAAAGATAACATGTCTCACGACAATACCCTCTTCCATTTCGGAACTGATGTTGATACTTACCCGCTGGATCAGCCAATAGTTCTTCACTCTGGTATCGCAGTCTTTACAGGCGATTGCGACAAACTGGGTGAATCTGGAGATGAAATCACATTTCTGAAAAGCTTACCCGAGATAGAGGTTTGGTATGGTGCGATTAATCCAAAAGTCTACCCTTTTCTAGCAATTGCTGACGAGGTGATGACCAGTCCTCCTACTGCACGGCGTGTTCTTGAGTTGCTGCGAGCCTCGTGTTTTGAAAGTGTGCATATCACTTCGCTTGATGAAGTTAACATTCCGTATCCTGGCTACAATCCTCGCACGAAGAACGACGAAATCCATTCTGATTCTCAGAAACAGTGCCTCTTCGCACATGATGAAAAGGATCATGTTGAACTGGAAGATAACAAAAATGACCCTGAATGGAGACGACTCGATGAGAAATCCAGAGGGTGTCATACATCCCTCCGTGCTGCTGTCCAAGACAATCATCTCTATTACGTTCAGATACACACCAAGCCAGAGAAACTCGAAGGCTTTGAGACTGAGAGCCGAGAATATGTCATTGTTTTTGCAGTCGGTGTTTCTCTAACGTCCGGAAACCTGATTGGAATGGTAAGTTGCCAACTCTGCCATGACCTATGTGACTAGCTCCACCGAACCCTGGCAATTAAATGAATAGTAACGACCCGATAATCGCCGGAAAAGTACCATTTTCACTCATTTTTTGCACGGTAAAGAGCTCTTTCCTTGTCATGCTGCGTTTGTGAGATCAATAAATAAAGACCGGGTAAATGATGTTACCCGGTCTTTATATGCCCAGAGGGCTGTCTTTGTTTCCATTAGAATCGTGATCATCATAAGTTGACCATATTTTCTCTACATGGTTGATTGATTGTTTGGGATGTATATGTTCATATGACAGGTGGGGGAGTTGCTTCATAGCTAACTCGTTTCGATTAGGTAACGATAGAAGACTAGCTAAGCGGTATTAGAAATATAAAATCGATCATAGTGAAAAGAGCATGTTTGACATTGATCCATCACTTCTTGATGATCCAGAATTTAAAGAGGACTCGGTTCGTGAGGAAATTATTGTCCCAATTCTAAAGCGGTTGGGATACACAGCTTCAGGCACCAATAAAATTGTCAGAAGTAAAGCCCTCCTTCATCCATTTGTGATGATCGGTTCGAAAAAGCATCCAGTAAATATCATTCCTGATTACTTGCTTTACGCGGAAGGTCGTCCGGCTCTGATTTTAGACGCTAAACGACCAGATACCGATTTAGTCAAATCAAAACATACAGAACAAGCTTATTCTTATGCTATACATCCCGATGTTCGCGTTCGTTTCTATGCACTTTGCAACGGTCGCCAATTAGTGGCATTCGATATATATCAAATCGATCCTATATTTGTTGTAAAATTTGCTGACATAGAAAGTAAATGGGAAGTAATTAAGAGCGTACTTTCGCCTCGAAATATTGCATTTGCTGCTGAACGATATTTTGCACCAGACTTCGGAGTTGCAATTATAAAAATGGGATTTGCCCCCGGAGATTCATGGCTATTTCCCTTCGGGAAGTTCTCTGAAATTCTTCAGATTGAAGACGACTTGTTTTCACTTTATGCTAATTTCCAGATTAGTGAGATTGACCACTTAGCATCATTTGATGTTTCCAGGGATATCTTCATGGACATTCTTTCTTTTACGGATAAGGAAAATAGAAAGTCCATAATGAGACAATTAAAACCAGGGGCCATCGTTTACACAGAACGCCCGATTTTAGTTTGTCTCGAAACGGTCATCGGTAAACCAACCCAAGGCCAACAAGAAGTATTTGTTCCTCTAATAATAAAGAGA
>JAGQQP010000447.1 GCA_020426085.1 Planctomycetaceae bacterium
GTGGAACAGGCTGTTGAACAGTTCCAGGATCAGGCGTCTCAGAAAACAGGTGCACTCGCTTCCGCGAGCATTGACCTGGATCGCAATTCACGTTGTGGCTATCCCGAAGTCGTCTACTGCGAAGGCAAAACGTCTGCTTCCCTGGTTGAAATTTTCACGCTGCTGCTGGAAGCAAAACAGCGTTGCCTGGGAACCCGAATATCAGAAGAGCAGGCCGAAACTGTACTCAAACAGTTTCCCCAGGCAATCTACAATCAGACCGCCCGGACGATTCGAATCCCTGAAAAAGACGCTGCCTTCGACGAAGATCTGATCACGGGAAAAATCGCCGTCCTGACCGCAGGCACCAGTGACCGTCCCGTAGCAGAAGAAGCCATCGAAACATTAATCTGGATGGGTTACAAACCAGACTTCATCGTTGATGTCGGGGTCGCTGGGCCACACCGTCTGCACGAACAACTGCCGCGCATTCAAAATCTCTCAGCCATCGTTGTCGCTGCCGGCATGGAAGGGGCACTGCCGTCTGTCGTGGGTGGTTGGGTCTCCTGCCCGGTCATCGCGGTTCCCACCAGCGTCGGTTACGGCGCAAGCCTGGGCGGTATGACGGCGCTGCTGGGCATGCTCAACAGTTGTGCTGCGAATGTGACTGTGGTTAATATCAATGCTGGCTTCAAAGCCGGTTTTATTGCCGGCCTGATTGCCGATCAGAAACAGACAAATTCCTGATGCGCCCCAACTCAATCCAGAGAGCCCTGCCATGTTGAACTCCCTCCTGCGTTATAAGTGCTGTCTCATCCTCTTCACTGTAATCTGTTTTCAGACACAGGTTACAAATCTCCCGGCTGCAGACCCGGAAATCGATCCGGAATTCGCCCCGATCGTCCGCGTCGTCGATCTGAATGTCGGCGAGTCCACTTCAGTCACACTCAGTAACGGCGAACAGGTACAGGTTAAATTACTCGACCTGCAGGAAACCCGCGATCCCATTCGCAACGCCGTTCGCAGTGCCATCGTGACAGTTGAAGTGGACGGCGAACCGATCAAGCTGGAGTCGGGCATGTACAATCTGCCGCAGACGATTGGCAAGGTACAAATCGACTGCTCGATTACAGGCGGCTACAACTCCAACGGCACTCCCTCGTTCTGGGGACTCGACAAAGATGCCCGCCTGCGTTTCTGGCCGAAAGGTTCTCCGCTGATTAAACCGGGTTCGTTTATCTACCCGGTCGAACAACGCTGGTTTGCGACTCGAACCTGGTACGATAATGAGCCGGTCGACGGCGGACATGAAATCCTGCCGAAGATTTACTATCACAGCGGTCTCGATATCGGTGGTGCCGAGAAGCTGACACGCGTCATCGCGGCCACGGATGGAATTGTGGTATCAGCGGGTGACCAGGTGCTGGATGCCCACAAAAAAGATACACCGGTTGCACCACGGTATGATGTCGTCTATCTCCTCGATGCCCGGGGCTGGTATTACCGCTACAGTCATCTGCATCAAATCAACGATCGCATCAAACCCGGACGCATCATCAAACAGGGTGAAGAAATTGGCATCCTCGGAAAAAAAGGAGCCAGCGGCGGCTGGTCGCATCTGCACTTCGAAATCAAGAGCCGACAACCCTCAGGTAAATGGGGCACGCAGGCAGGCTATGCGTTCATCTGGGAGGCATATCGCAATCAGTACCAACCCAAACTGGTAGCCAACACCCGCCGCAAACATTTTATCTTACCGAATGAAACTGTGACACTCCGTGGAGATCAGTCTTACAGCGCAGATGACAGTATCGAAAAGTACGAATGGACCTTCAGTGATGGAACAACCGCCCGGGGCCCGGTTATCAAACGCAAATACCCTTCGCCTGGCATCTATAGTGAAGTTCTCAAAGTCACGGACAAAGCAGGCAACGTCGACTACGATTTTGCAGAAGTGCAGGTACTGGACTCCACGGACCGGGAACATTACGTCCCCCGGATTCATGCGAGTTACTGGCCTTCGCTGCAGAATAAAGTCGGCGAACCAATCACCTTCAAAGTCCGTTCGTTCAACAACACGTACGGCGAAGAGGTCTGGGACTTCGGCGACGGCAGTCCGACCATCAGTGTCAAATCGGACGGCAACGTGAAGCCGCTCAACGAAGACGGCTACGCGATCACAAAACACACCTATCAGAAACCAGGCGACTACCTGGTGAAGGTCGAACGCAGTCGCGAAGATGGTGTGAAAGCAGAAACACGCCTGCATGTGCG
Source organism: Planctomycetaceae bacterium (assembly GCA_020426085.1). Classification (GTDB taxonomy): domain Bacteria; phylum Planctomycetota; class Planctomycetia; order Planctomycetales; family Planctomycetaceae; genus Gimesia. The sequence continues at coordinate 2,254 of JAGQQP010000447.1, forward strand.
GGTAGAACCGTAATTCGAGATTGCTTTTCAAAGGGAATCGAGTTCTCTGCTGGCATTTGCTCTGCAGCAGTTTTACAATAATCTTGAACCACCGTTTTCCTACTCATTCTTCCTGATTACCCTGCCTGGATTCTGCCTGCCATGAAACTGCCACTGCTGACACTCTGTCTGACGCTTGCTTCTCTGCTGTCTGTTCAACCAGTCTCTCTGTTCGCAGATCCCGTCAATGCGGACAAACCGGAAGCCTCTGTCGATTTCAAATCGGCCGTCCAACAGAAACTGGAGCCTTTAAAAAAACAGCCGGCGTTGATTCACTCTGCCATCGGTGTCACCCGTAAAGAAACACCAATCCCCTGTGTATTCTCTGCCGACGATCTGAATTTTCACACGGGGAAAACACGGATCCTCCTGATTGGGGGACTGGATGGTTCGAAGGCCTCTGTGAACGCAGTGATCGAAGCAGTCGAATGGTTTTACACGGCTGATGTCGCCGCACCGTTGCGGGAAAAATTTTCATTGTCCGCGGTTCCCATCGCCAACCCGGATGGCTGGGTATTGAATCAGGGTCCTAAAAATGCATCGGGTGGAAATCCGACAACCGGCTACCCCCCACTGGGAGACTCCTATCTCAGTCCAACCAAACCGGAGGCAGAATACCTGTGGCGCTGGATCGGAATGCATGCCCCGGATCTGGTACTCGATGTCCGCGAAGGCAAACAGTTTGAATGGGTGGTCCCCGTCGACAGTCTGCCTGTCGTCCAGAGACTGGGCAAACTGCTGGCTCCCCAAATCCGCCCGGTGTTCGGGTGGGAACTGATTTCAGCACTCGCTTTCAAATTGCCGTCGAACGTAGGCCGCGTGCCCGCTTTGGCTGTCGAACTGGATGCGAGCAGTCCTCGCGCGTTTCTTCCCGAATTGCTGACCGCGATGGAAAAAAGTTCTTTTCAGAGCCCTTCCCCGGCCCGGCTGGAGTTGATGCGACGTCAGCAACGCACTCCGATTCAGGTCGCTACGCAACTGTCAAAAGTGTATGGCAACGACCTGGGACGGCTCTCGTATCTTCCCGTGCTCTCACTGATCAGCCAGATCCGTTTAGGCGAACTGACGGACGACCACAGTCGACTGCCACACGTGGAAAAGATCACCCAGGAGTATCTGAAAAAGAATCCGCAGCCACTCGATAACAAAGGGGGCGGTTCTGTGATCGCCGGGCATCTGCTGTTTTCCGAACTGACGAAAGCGACCGGTAACCTCGACTATCTGAAATATGCAAAACAGGCGGCTGACCTCGGGTTTGATGATCAGGGAAACATGAAGGAGTCGATGCCGCATCATGTGGAAATGAGCGATGCGGTCTTCATGTCCTGCCCGATCCTGGCAGCCGTTGGTCGGCTCACCGGGGAATCAAAATACTATGACATGGCGCTGAAACACTGGCGGTTCATTCAGAAAATGGATCAGCGACCGGACGGCATTTATCAGAACTCCCCACTCAGTGAAGCTGCCTGGGGACGCGGAAACGGCTTTCCTGCTTTAGGGCTCGCCTTAGTCCTCTCAGAGCTCCCTTCGAATTCACCACTGCGGGAACAGTTTGTGGAAGGGCATCGGAAACACCTGGAAGCGTTAAGCAAACATCAGGACCCGACCGGCATGTGGCATCAGGTCATTGATCATCCGGAAAGTTATCGCGAGATGACTTCCACCTGTATGATCACATTCTCGATGATCCGTGGCGTGCGTGAAGGCTGGCTGGATGCTGAGATCTATACGCCGATTATTGAACGTGCCTGGAATGGCATCAAAACCCGTGTTGCCTTCGATGGTACACTCGTCGATGTCTGCACGGGAACCGGCAAGCAGAAAGACCTGCGTGGTTATCTGGATCGGACAGCCATTCTCGGCAATGATTCCCGCGGCGGTGCGATGGCCTTCATCGTCTCCA
>JAGQQP010000448.1 GCA_020426085.1 Planctomycetaceae bacterium
ATCTGCTGGGAGGAAAGGTCACGGTCCACGATCGACTGGATCAGCCCGGCAGCGTGTTTGCCATCGATTTGCCAGGGAGAGCAGAAACATGAAGTTGCTGGTTGTCGAAGATGAAAAAGCACTCGCGCAGGGATTAAAATTCAACTTTGAACAGGAAGGCTATACCGTCTTCACGGCTGAGGATGGACCGACTGCGCTGAATTACTTTCAGGAGTGCTACGAGTCTGACAAAGATAGTGTTGATCTCGTTGTACTGGATCTGATGCTGCCCGGGATGAGCGGCTATGAAATTGCGAAAGAGATCCGTCGAACCGATGAAGTGGTGCCGATTCTGGTTCTCAGTGCGCGGGAGTTGAGCGAAGATAAAGCCTACGCGTTTGACTGTGGTACGGATCAATACATGACCAAGCCGTTCGCGCTGCCGGAACTGCTCAGTCGCGTCAAGAATCTGCTTAAACGCAAAAGTCTGGTGAGACCGGCCCTGGCGCAAACCAGGAAGCTCCCCGCCCTCTACAAATTCGGAAATGTCATCGTCGACTTTGAATCGTTCGAGATTGAAGTCGACGGAGAACGCAAAAGCCTGACTAACCTGGAGTTGCGGCTGCTTAAATATTTCATTGAGCACGAAGGCATGGTACTGACCCGCAGCCAGATTCTGGAAGATGTCTGGGGGGAACAGTCCGCCTTTGTCACCACGCGGACCATCGACAATTTTGTGCTGCGACTTCGCAAACTGGTTGAAGCCAATCCGGCGGAACCTGTACATATTGTGTCAGTGCGCGGTGCCGGCTATCGCTTCATGCCGGAAGAAGCAACCGAGTAGTTTGTGAACAGACGTAGTGTTTTCTGCACTGTTTTTGACCAGAAACGGCTCAATTTTCCATATTTTTGTCACTTTGACATAACTTTGACAATTATATGACGCTTACCAGACACCGAATTCCGACCCCATTGATAGAATTCCGCAGAAGTGAGGAGATCGGTGAAACCTGATTTCCTGCAAGTGTTAAACATCAGGCACCTGTTAAAGTAGATGAGGGCAATCATGTCGAGCGTCATTCTGGATGAACCTGCTGAAGAACAAACAGCTGTGGAAACCCAACCTAAGAAATCAAAAAAACGCGAAGAGCGGGAACAGATCCTCGCCAAATTTCATAAAGAGAATTTGCACTGGGGCAACGTTGACTGGGTTGTTCTGTTGTGGATGGCTGGCATTCACATTGGCGCCGTCGCCGCGTTCTTCTTTATCTCCTGGCAGGCCGTTGTCACGTGTCTGGTTCTGCACTGGGCCACTGCCAGCATCGGGATCTGTCTGGGATACCACCGCTATCTTTCGCACAAATCATTCAAACTCAAAGCACCTGCAGAATTCTTCGTGCTGCTGTGCGGCGTGCTGTCTGGAGAAGGTTCTCCCCTGACCTGGGCTGCGACACACCGTTTGCATCATCAGAAGTCAGACAAGCACGGCGATCCCCACTCCCCGTTTGAAGGAGCCTGGTGGTCACATCTGTTATGGCTGTTCGTTCACAGGAATAAAGAGATCAACGAAAAGTTTGCCGAACACTACATCCCCGACTTCAAAGATCGCCCGATGATTCAGTTCTTTGAAAAGACCTACCCCCTGTGGCTGGTCGCCTCCGGCTTTGCCATGTACGGAATTGGTTACGCGATGGGCGGAAACTACATGGGCTGGTCCATGCTGCTCTGGGGTCTGTGTGCCCGGATGGCCTTCGTTTACAACTCCACCTGGTTCGTTAACTCGGCGACTCACCTCTGGGGTTACCGTAACTACGAAACCACAGATCAGTCCAAAAACCTGTGGTGGGTAGCCATCGTCGCTTACGGCGAAGGCTGGCATAACAATCACCATGCCCATCCTTCTGTCGCTCCCGCCGGTCACCGCAAATGGGAATTTGATATCACCTGGTGGTCGATCAAAGCACAGCGGGCACTGGGACTGGCCTACGACGTCAACGACCGAATTCCTGAGAAGAATGCCAAGCCGGAAATTGATCCGGAACCCGGCAAAAACGGAATCGTGGTTACGAAATAATCGAATCAGATAACAATACTGAAAGCCCTGACTGGTGAGAACCGGTCGGGGCTTTTTTTATTGAACTGACTTTTTGCGTTTAACGGTTGACTCCCTGATGGGTGACACCGGATGCAATCCGGTGTTGTCGCAGACAACAAGAGGTGGCTGTGGGGACGCAGTCGGGTGAGTATGTGCACCTCATACTGTCTGTTGATAAGCATTTGTCACTTTATTCTGAAGTGAACGAGCGAACTGGGACCTCCTGCTCGCTTCGCTCGGCCCGAATTTCATTCGGGCTTACCCATTTCTCTCTTTCGTGTCATTTTGTGATTTTCGTGGTTGTAAATCTCTATCAGATCACATTCCCGTGTGGTGCTCCTGTGGGAGGTTCTGTAGGGACTGAAGACACAGGTTACACACGTTCGGACACATGGGTGACACTCGTGTAAACTTTGATGCGAGGTCATTGATTTAAAATGAAACAGGCAGGTTGAAGGACGCTTTTTTGTTTACGAAATCTGTTCCAGAAACCCGGGACGTAAGACGTTTTCGCACCACTGGGAGGCCAGCAGCAGATCGTCAAATTTATCAGGATGACCAGTGATTTGAATCGCCAGCGGCAAGCCGGAGTCTGTGACAGAGACCGGGATCGAAAGTGTGGGAAAGCCGGTCATGCTCCAGGGGGCATTCATACAAGGATTGCCGGTTGTTTCCGGACTGGGGGCCGGTCCCACAGTTGCGGGAGAAATCAGGATTTCACATCGGGCGAAGCACCTGCGTGTCACCTGCGAGATGAGGTTCTGGTAGTCCAGGCAGGCTTCGAAACGTTCCTGCGAGAGTTCCCTCCCCGCATCCAGTATCTGGCTGATGGCTGGGCCATAGAATTCCCTGTTCTGATCATAGTCTGCGCCCATATTCTGTACCATTTCAAACTGCATCAGATGCAGATGGTGTTCCAGGATCGATGCAAATTCCGTTGGCAGCGGGCAATCTCGGATCGGGGCACCGGCAGTTTCCAGTTGGGTTCTGACTGTTTTGAGTGTCTGTTGCATGGAGGGCTCTGCCCTGCTCTCAAAGAAGTCTGTCAGCCAGCCGATGCGGGGCGCAGCGGTAACCGGTTCAATCAACAGTGGCAAGTAGGTGGCCTGGTCGGTCATGCCGTCCAGCAGGATGACCAGGTCGGTAACAGTATGGGCCAGAGGACCGATGTGGTCCAGATGCTGGGAAAGCAGGATCGATCCCCGGCGGTCGACCATGCCAAAGGTCGGTTTCAGACCAGCGACGCCGCAGAACGATGCAGGTCTGATGATGGAGCCTCCTGTCTGGGTTCCGACAGCCGCCAGACACATGCCGGCTGCGACTGCTGCTGCGGACCCGCTGGAAGAACCTCCGGGCGTGTGTGCCTGATTCCAGGGATTGAGAGTGGGCGGCGGGTCGAAACAGGCTAATTGCGTGGTGTTAGTTTTACCAGGGAAGATTGCCCCTTCCAGACGCAGGTTTTCTACGATCGTGGCATCCTGGGATACGGGAGATGGATCGCGACTCTCCAGTCCACCCCGGGTGGGCATGCCTTTGACATCGATAATGTCTTTGATGCCTATCGGAATCCCATGTAAAGGACCGCGCCAGCGTCCCCGCTGCAGTTCCTGATCGAGTAAATCGGCACGTTCGAAAGCAGCCTCACGATCAAGGTAGGCCCAGGCGTGAATCGCAGGCTCTTTCTGCTCGATGTGCTGGAAACATTGTGTCAGCAGTTCGCGGCAGGTGAGCGCGCCGGCTTTGATGGCCTGCTGGGCGTCGGCAATGGTTAGCGGAGGTGTCTGGTACAGATTCATGATTCAACTCTGATGTGTTAGGTGTCGAATTCCAGGGTATTTTAAGATTTTCGGCGATTCACTGCGGGAAATCAAATGGCAGTGGGTTGACGATCAGGAATTTAGCTCCATAATGCATGGTTCAGGCGTTGAGTCGCTATCAATCAGGGGGCGAAAAGCTGTCTCCGAGTATGGTGGGGTAGTCATTGACCGGGTCAGATCTTAACCGAAGCAGCCCACATTGGTTTATTCCAGGTGTACGAGGAGGCAGCTTTTCGCCCCTTTTTCTATTAATGCTCCCAATCGCATTCCGATCCCAAATTGAATACCTCCTCTCACT
>JAGQQP010000449.1 GCA_020426085.1 Planctomycetaceae bacterium
TCCACACACCGCCCGGTCAACTCCGCCCCGGCGAACAGGAAATTATCGATGACTTAAACAGCTGAATGAGATACTGTAAAACAGAATCTGTCAAAGAAATGATTCACACTCAAAGTTGTCATTTACCCAGTTCCTGCAGGACCTCTTTCGCACTCGCCCGGTTGCCGTGCGTCTTGCTGATCTTCGCATACTTAATCTTGCCATCCGTGCCAATTACGAAGGTGGAAGGATACGCGGTTTCCCGTTTGGCATCCCAGCGGAGATGATAGGCATTGGTAAATTTGTAATCCGGATCGACCAGGAAATAAAAGTTCTCAGGCAGGCTCTGATCGCGGATGAATTCGTCGGCTCGTTTTTCCAGATCTTTCGCGGGACCGGGATAGACCATGACGACGCTGGCTTTTGCCGCTTTCAACCTGGCAGCGTTGGAGATGAACTGGCCTACCTGTCGCGTGCAGATCGGACATTGATAACCCGGGTAACCCCGCAGCACCAGTAACACGACCGGTCCCTTTTTCAGCTGTTCTGACAGCGAAACTTTCTTCCCGCCTGGAGTCGCCAGCTGGAAGTCTTTCGCAGTCTCTCCGACAGCGGGCCCGGTGGCTTCTTTATTCGCGGTATCGGCTGCAACCGGTTTGCCGCCATGGATGAGTAACAGTGCCAACATGGTAACAGTCATCGGGCGGACGAATTCGAGCGAGTACATAGAGATCAGCTCCTGAAGAAAATAGATAGAAAAGCATGCGTTGATATCAGTTGATGCAACCGCAGAGAGTAGTCACGTTCACATCATAGTCATTACGATTCATCAGATATGTGAAATTCTTAACTAAAATCCAAACAGGCAGCAGTCAATGTTTTGCCCTTGATGTCGATAGATCACTCCCACCCTTCCAGAACAATCTTGCCGATGGTACGTCCGGCTTCCAGGGTTTTATGTGCATCTCGCAGATTGGCTGCGTTAATGGGGGAGAGAACCTGATTTGCGGTACAGGAAATCTGGCCTGAGTCAATCCAGTTGGCAACCCGGTTCAACAGGTGGTGCTGCTCAATCATATCGGGGGTTTCAAACATGGAGCGTGTATACATGAATTCCCATACGAATGTCGCGGACTTGGTCTTCATCATCGACTGTGCCAGAGGATCTTTATTTTCCACAATCGAGACAATCTTCCCCTGGGGACGAATCAGATCAACGACTCCGTCCCAGTGCTGATCGGTGTTGTTAAAGAGCGCGATCGAATCGATATATTTCATACCCAATGCTTCAATCTGCGGTCGCAGGGGTTCGTAGTGATTAATGACATGGTCGGCTCCCAGTTGCTTTACCCAATCCGTTGATTCCGGCCGCGACGCAGTCGCAATGACGGTCAGGCCGGCCAGCTTTGCCAGTTGAATCCCTATCGAGCCCACACCTCCGGCGCCTCCGATGATTAACAGTGTTTCGCCGGCATTTCCCCCTTCGACATCCAGTTCCAGTCGTTCAAAAAATGCTTCGTAAGCCGTGATTGAAGTCAAAGGGATGGCTGCTGCCTTTGCGAAATCGAGTGACTTCGGTTTCAAGCCGACAATCCGTTCGTCAATCAGTTGAAATTCAGAGTTACATCCGGGGCGTGTGATGTCGCCAGCATAGAAGACTTCATCGCCCGGCTGAAACAACTCTACGTCCGGACCGACGGCTTCCACAATGCCCGAGGCGTCCCAGCCCAATACTTTGGGTTCAGGCTCGACCTTGTCCTTGGGAGCCCGCACTTTGGTATCCACGGGATTGACGGCGATTGCTTTGACCGCCACCAGCAGGTCCCTTCCACCCGGCTCCGGTTTTTCCAGTTCCACATCCATCAGGGATTCCGGGTCATCAAGTGGCAGATAACGGGTCAGTCCAACGGCTTTCATATTTAAAGCTCCTCTTGAGAGATTGATTTCAGCAGTGTCAAAGAGTCTCACCTCATGTTCTTAGGAATACACGAGGAAATCAAGGTGTCTATTTCGAGTCTTTCCCGCTTTTCGTGGTCAATATTCACAGATATCCGCTCGCGATCCGTCTGAAACAGGTTACAATCAAATCTGCAGGCAGCACGGAACCAGGAGCAGGTAATCCATGAATTCCGAACAGCAGGAAATACGTCCGATCAAATGGCGGCTGATCAATCTCTCCAGCATCCCCTTCGTGGTCCTGATCGCCTACTGGGGTCTGACCTGGTACTGGGGCACGACACAGGTCCAGCAGGCTTATGTGAAGTTAAACAGTAAAGGGATGCCGGCCAGTGCCCGCATTTATACAGATCGTCGACCCGCAGACCTCGACAGTAACTGGTGCCTGATCGGTTATCCGCATTCCCCTTTCCCGGGAATTGTCAGTCTGGAAGTCGATATGAGACCTTGTGATATCTGGTGGTACCCCATGCGACAATACTTCTTCTGGTGCCCCGGCTATCACACCACGTTCCCCATCTGGGGCAGAGAAGTCGCAGGCACTTATGAGGACACAGAATCGGTAGCCCGATAGCCTGTTCGTGTGCTTTCGTGCTTTTCGTGGTAGTAATAAAAGTTCGTGGAACTCAAATGGAATCTACAAACAAAATGGAACTGTTTCCCTGGAATGCTCGTGAATTCGGACGTGGGCTCTGCTTCATTCTCGCATTCAGTCTCCTTTATCTGCTTCCGACTTATATGCAGCAGGGCTGGGTAATCAGTGATACTGTGAAAATCGTGACGACCACGATGATTTTTATTCTGATTACTTTCTATCTGGCGCTCCTGTGTCAAAACAGATTGATCCCCTATCTGATCCTGCTGCTCTTCTGGTCCATTGTGGGAATCATTCCTCTGATCGGCTCAACAGGAGGGTATCTGGATGCGTTCCAGTTTCTCTGCATCGAATTCGTTATCACCGCGAGTTTCATCTTCGTTCTGCAGTTTCGTTTCATTTCAGTGGAAAAATTGCGTTTGCGTAAAGAGTTTGCAGGGAAGCCCAAAGAGAATCAAAGTCTGTTTCCCTGCAGTGTAAAAGAGATCGGCCGGGGTGTTCTCTTCCTGGTAATTCTCTGCCTGCTTTATAGTTTCCAGGTGTTTTATGTGAGAAATCTGGGACTGTTCCGCGGACTTGCTCTGAGTATCTATTTATTTCAGCTGATTGTTTTAACGAATTGTTTCATGGCGATCTTATGCCAGAACAGATTGATTCCCTATCTGGTGGTTACTTCATTTTGGACCTTTTTTGCACTGCTCGATTATCTGTCCCCGGATGCCCGTCTATACCAGACAACAGGCGTCGTATGTCTGATCAACGTCGGTTGTATCTTCATTTTACAACTCGTTTCCGGCGTAGCCGAAAGAAGACTGCGCGTTCGCCAACATCCTGCCATTCCACAGATGAATCAGAGCTGATGCTCTTTCTCTGTTCTGTGTGCTTTCGTGCTGTTCATGGTAGAATATCAGACAGCGATCTACTGACTCTTTGAACTCAGAGAACATATCTATGACTACGGAATTAAAAATCGATCCCCTGGAAGCCCGGGATCCCGAAATCGGCTGCTGGCTCTGGGCACTCGCCGAGGTTCGCCAGCGTACACTCCGTCTGGTCCAGGACTGTGATCTGCGACTGCTGGACTGGCGCGGTCCGGATGGCAGAGAGAATTCCATCGGCTCATTGCTCTATCACATCGCCATCGTCGAAATGTCCTGGCTCTATCTCGATCTGCTGCGGCAGGAGTTCCCGCCCGAGGTCAACGAACTGCTCCCCCTTCCCATGGCGGACGCGGATGACAAAGTCAGTCAGGTGACCGGCATGCCTCTGACAGAACATCTCAATCGGCTCCATGCGACCCGCGAAATCGCATTCTCAATCTTCCAGAAAATGGACCTCGCCGAATGGCGTCGCCTCAGGCCTCCCGTCAATGAACAGAATTACGAAACCACACCCGAGTGGGCCGTCTTCCACCTCATCGAACACGAAGCCGGCCACGCTTTCCAGATCTCCTCGCTGAAGAGACGCTGGAAACGACTGCAAATGTGACCGCTGCCACTGTTGTTATAGTCGTTTCAATACCGAAGTTTTTTCGTGAGTGAGCACACCAAACCTGTTAGAATAGATGAACATTGATCGTGATCGATTTATCACATCCTGTTTTCTGCTGGTATCCGACTCATGGGCAGATTTTTGCGATTCAAGCCTGAGAGAATCAC
>JAGQQP010000044.1 GCA_020426085.1 Planctomycetaceae bacterium
CTCCAATGATGAATATCATCAATGGGGGTGCCCACGCGAACAACGGCATCGATATGCAAGAGTTCATGGTCATGCCGCTGGGCTTTGACTGCTTCAGCGATGCCCTGCGGGCGGGTGCCGAAGTCTTCCACAGCCTGAAGAAGGTGCTGCACGATCAAGGGATGAGCACGGCCGTCGGCGACGAAGGGGGCTTCGCTCCCGATCTGCCCAACGGCGAAGCGGCTCTCGATGTGATTCTGACCGCGATCGAAAAGGCCGGTTACAAGCCAGGTGAGCAGATCAAGATTGCTCTCGACTGTGCCGCCACCGAATACTACGACGCGGAGAAGAAGACCTACACTCTGGAAGGCAAGACCTACGATGGCGCGGGGATCATCGAACTGCTTGCTGGCTGGGTCGACAAGTACCCCATCTGCTCCATTGAAGATGCCTGCAGCGAAGACGACTGGGACACCTGGAAGCAACTGACCGACGCCATTGGCGATCGCTGTCAACTCGTTGGCGACGACTTGTTCGTTACCAATGCCACCCGACTGGCCCAAGGGATCGAACAAGGTGTTGGCAATAGCATTCTGGTCAAAGTGAACCAGATCGGCTCGCTGACCGAAACGATCCAGGCCGTGAACCTCGCCTACCGCAACGGCTACACCGCCGTGATGAGCCATCGTTCCGGCGAAACCGAAGACACAACCATCGCCGACTTGGCCGTTGCCCTGTCGACCGGTCAGTTCAAGACCGGCTCTGCCAGCCGCACCGACCGCATTTGTAAGTACAACCAACTGCTGCGGATCGAAGAGATTCTCGGTAGCGAAGCAACCTTTGGTGGCACGATCTCCTGATCGCTGCTGCAAAGCCAGAATGAATTCACTCCTCTCTGATTCAGTTCAGAGAGGAGTTTTTTTGTGCCCGCAGAGTAGAGCTTCGTTCGCCAGTCGTCAGATTAGTGACAAAGCGGATAACCCTTACTGTTTGACAGTGGATGAAGAAGCCTGTCTGCAGTGGTCGATTTTGATTAAAGAGAATCAGGTGTTGTTTTCCTGCTGTTTCCCTGTTGTTGAAATCGGGCGTGCTTATTGTGTCAGTCAATCAGAATCAGAATGACGAATCCAGTATCGGCTGGATGATCTCACTCACATTCTGGATCTTGTTATTCGTTTCCGCCAGCCTGTTTGCGGCGGTGGTGCTGGCGCCCCGTTATCTGGCCTATCTGAATTTGCGCAATGAGTATCTGACCAATCAGGTGCAGCTGGTTTCGCTGGAAAATCAGGTGGAATATCTGAAAGAGATCGCCCACTCGCTGGAGAATGATCCGGAATTCCGTTCTGAAGTGGCCCGCGTTGAATTTGACGCTACCAGCCCCGGGGAAGAACGTATTGCCGTCGAGCCGGATCATGCGCTGGATGTTCCTCAGTGGAATCCCAACCAGAAAGCGTCGGTCACCAGCCGTGCCTGGTATATTCCGATGCTGGGGGTGCTCAGTGAAAATCAGAAGGTACGTTCTTCGATCCTGTTGACGGCGGCGGTGATCATCGTACTGGCATTTACGTTTCTGCACGAATCCCAGACACCTCAGCTGGAAACGGTGACCCGATCCACACGAAACCTGCTCGCTGTACTACTTTCACGTTATCGCGTCCCTGAAGAAGACCCTGAAGAAGAGTACTGATTGTGCCGGCTTTGATCTTTGAGGCGGGTTGTAGCATTCTGTTCGATTGTGCCATGTGGTCTCCTGGTGATAGTCCTGCCCATTCTGCTCAACAGCCATGTTCTTCGGGTTGTGTCTGCAATAGCTGCCTGCAAGGGGGAATCTCACTTAAAGCAGCTTGACAAAAACAAAATCATTCTGGCTGATGTAAGTATCCAGACGATTTGAATTAGTAGTCACATTTAAGCCTGTACGCGGGTTTGCTGCAGCGTCTTTCGGTCCCTCAAAGATTGAGGTGATAGCAGACAGGACGCGCCTGAAAACAGGACGTGCTTCAGAAGATTCATCAACGAGGATAACGCAGTATGATCAAGGAGTTGGATAGTACGATCTCTCTGGTTACAGAATTGAGATTAAGGCGTTGGGCCCGGACACACTATGTCACGGCCGATCAACGTAAAGAAACTTGGAATCCTGTCGTATTAGATGAAATGAACATAAAGGATCAGGAAATGTCTGAATCAGAAGAGAACAGTATGAACGTCCGTGTTTCGTCGATGTTCGTACCCCTGGCTCCTGCAGTCAACAGACGTCTGGATGAAGCACACGTTGAAGCTTCCGCACCGCATATTATCAAAATGCGCGATGTGGCCGCCCGTCGTCGCGACCATCTGGTTGAAGATCTGAAGGCTGAATAATTCTCAGCAAAAACAAAGCCTGGTATGATCTGTTACTTTCTGGGGCCGACATAGTCGTTCACGAAGGCATCCAGGAGTAACACATCCAGGCGATCCATCTGCTCTGACTTTTCGTCACCAGTCCGCAGAGGCGGTTCATAGTCGGCGGCAGCCGTGATGCGAATCCGTTTCGGCTCGATCCCTTTCTGAATCAGGTACAGCATCACGTTCCGTCCCCGCTGGTAGGTCAGAATCAGTTTGTCGTGATAAGGTGCATCAGCCGGCAGTGGTTTGATCGAGGTGTGGGAGCGCAGTTCGATCTTGTTCGGTTTCCCTGCCAGCTCAGGAATCATCTGGTCCAGTTTTTCCCGGCGCTTGGGATCCAGGTCGATCTCGATCTGGTTGTAATACAGGGTGCGTCCCACCTGGACCGGCACCCCTTCGCGTGTTCGATAGACGCGGACATCATCTCCTTCCAGGGAGCGGGTTTTGATCCCCCCGCGACCGCGCTCGGGACTGTCTGTGTAGGCCCCCAGCATACTCATCTGCTCAACCAGTGAGTTCATGGGGAAATACTTTCCCGGCGGCGAGATCGGACCGGTCCGATACCCCGTGTATGACTGAATGGATTCCAGGATCGCCCGGTATTTTTCATCATTCACGATTTCACTCAACGAAACCAGCATGATGAAGAAGGTGAGCAGCAGTGACATCATATCACCGTACGTCACCACCCACTCCGGGACTCCCGGTGGGCCATCGTCTTCCATGACAATCTGCTCCTGGAGCGGTTTTATAAAGTAGGTTAACAATCGGCAGATTCTGCCGCTCGGTTTTGAGCAACAGATTCTCCTGTTAACAGAATCGACAGAGAAGCCGACGAAACTTACCCGGTTTTTTCAAACCAGCCGACTTCAACCGGTTTTTTAACCCGGCTAAATGTAAAATTCGGGGCCCTGACTATAATCTCCACAAGCACAAAAAGTGCCTGAGTTCATTGACGAATACAATAAATATCTACAACATTAGGGTTTAAGCAGGAACGGACAAGTCAGCGCAATCATGTCAGACGAAGTTCTGAGCTTCGGGTCAAAGAAAAGGAAGTGGTCAAAGGATGTCGAGCCCCCTCATCGTGCAGCAGTCCGAGTTTATCGCGTTATGTGATCAAATCCTGGACGCGGGCATCGTAGCATTCGATACCGAATTTGTATCAGAGTTTACCTATCGGCCGGAACTCTCACTGCTGCAGTTTGCCGTCAATGGTCAGGCTGTTGCTGTCGACCCTTATGAAATTGAAGATTTGTCCCCCTGGTGGGACATCATGACGAATGATACGACAACCGTTGTCGTGCATGGCGGTCGTGAAGAAGTTCGTTTCTGTCGCCATTTCTCCGGGAAGAAGCCTCAAAAGCTGATCGATCTGCAGATCGCGGAAGGCCTGCGCTCGCGGAGTTTTCCCATCTCGTACACCGCGCTGGTGGCGCGTGTGCTGAATGAAAAAGCAGGCAGTAAAGAGACCCGAACCGACTGGCGACGACGCCCGCTGACTCAACAGCAGATCAAGTATGCTCTGGATGATGTCAAGTACGTGCTCAAGATCTGGAAAATCCAGGAAAAAGAACTGATCGAACTGGGAAGGCTCGACTGGGCCGAAGCTGAGTTTCAACGGATGATTGACGAAGTGGATTCCGAATTCCACCGGGAGAACTGGCGTCGCGTTTCCGGGTTGCACAAACTGAAACCGCGCGAGCTGGCGATTGTACGTGAACTGTACGACTGGCGCGATGAAGTAGCTCAGGAAAAGAACCAGCCGGCACGCAGAATCCTCCGCGATGATCTATTAATCGAACTCGCACGTCGCAAACCAACTACGCCTCAGGATCTGACCGCGACCCGGGATCTGAACCGTAAGAATATGTTCAAGCTCGCACCGGAAGTCGTGCAGCGAATCGCGAAAGCACAACAGACGCCTAATGATCAGCTGCCGCAACTGATGGAAAACCCAAATACGCAACAGAACCAGGACGAACAGGTCATCGGCAAGCTGCTGGGGATCGCGCTGGCAAACCGCTGTGCCGAGATGAATGTCTCACAGACACTCGTAGGAACATCAGCCGATTTGCGGCACCTGGTTCGCTATCACGTTTACAAAGAAATTACAGACGAACGTCCGCGACTGATGGCAGGCTGGCGCGCAGAGGTTTGCGGCGATCTGTTAACCGATGTCCTTGATGGGAAAATATCAATGCGGGTGGCTGATCCGGAATCGGATCATCCGCTGCATTTCGAACGACTCAGCTGAAAGCAAAAAAATGCTCTCGGTGCAAGACAGGGAGGTTTTCGATGAAGTCTGTTGCAGGGTTGGCAGTCTTACTGGTTTGGGCGGCAGTGTGTACGGCGGCAGAGCCGGCTCCCGAAGAAGACTATGAACTCATCTCCGGGATCTGGGTTCGCAACGATCACGACGCCAAAGGATCGCCGCTGCGTGTCGAACAGGAGTTGACCCGCGATCTCTCAAAAGTAACCGTCTACGACAGACTGGGACGACGCGTGCATCATCATCAGGCAAAGTACCGTCTGCAGCGCATGGACGATGCCAGTCTCTTTATCTATTACGATCTTGAAGTTCTGGAAGGCCCGAACAAAGGCAGGAAATCACCGGCACCGCAGTCTTTTATTTATCGCGTCAAGGATGACCGGTTTATCCAGGTCGAAGGGATCCTCAATGATGACAAATTATCCCCACGGTTGATGATCTGGTGGAAGAACAAGCCGGTCATTCCGCCGCGCGAAAGCTGATGGAGTAACAAATCGTTACTCTAAACCAGCGATGATTTTGCCCGCCAGCGTTTTCCGGTCTTCCGGCTTTGATGCGGTCATCAGGGATTCATAATCCTTTTGGACAGCGGAGGCTTTCTCAGGTGCCTGCTTCTGCAGTTCTTCAAAGTCGGCACGCAGCACATCCAGTCCACTGCCGCCTTCGCCGGTATCAACGACGACTTGCAGATTCGATTTGAAGGATGCGACGATGGCTGCGGAGGAAGGAACCTCTGGTTCTGCCTCGCCGGAACAGCCTGTCATCACAGGGAACATCAGCGCCAGACCCGTCAGGAGCGCAAAGAGCGATTTCATGTATCTTGCTTTCAGTTATCAGGTAAGGGATCAGCCTTGTGTGGAAAAACAGCATGAGAGTCGAAACTCCCATACTGCTCATTGAAACTTAAAACACTTTCAGTCAGTGTGCTCTAGAACTCGCCCAGAACGTTTCCGTCCTGAATCGCGCCCAGATTCTGCCAGGTCGTATTATCAATATTGGCACTGATGAACCGGGTGGCACCGTCGCCCATCAGAACATGCACACCACCGACGTGACGACTGCGGGCAGGGAACAGGCCAGGGGCATCATTCGTCCCACAACTGGAGCAGGTCACACAGTTCGGGTAGATAGAGTTCGGGTTGAGCAGTGTGTTGAACACGGTCAGACCGCCGTTACCGTAAACCCAGTTGGAACCAGTGTCACCACGAGGAGCGGGAGAAGCCGGAGGCGAATTCTTTTTCGCCAGGCAGGAGGCACCCCAGTTTTTGACATCGTTGTAGCTGGGGAAGGAACTGGCAGTGCTTCCTCTTGTACCACCGCGGATGGTATCCCCCTCACCAATCAGGGAAGCATCGTTGTTACCATCACCCTTCATCAGTTCGCCGGCTGCAATGATATTGGAACTTCCGTCCGTGAGATCACGGATGCGAATCGCTTTACGATAGTTGAACATCCCCACCTGATGCTGCATATTTTGTGGAGTGGTGTTGGTCGAGGGACCAAAGCCAAACCAGAAGATCGATGGACCGGCACAGACGGCATAGTTGTTCCCTGGACCGGCTCCATACCCGCCACCATTCTGAACGCTACGCGGATCAGAGGGGCACAGGAAAGCCGGGATGACGGCCCGTTTGACTGTATCATTGGGAGCCTGGTTAGGAGCCAGCGAGAAGTTGAACTGGTTGTAAACGTTCGCCTGGTCCATGAAGGGGAGCAGCATGGTCTGGGCTGAGAACGAGAAATACGAATAGTTTCCGTAACCGTAAGTCGTGTCGTTCTGTTTTTCGAAGTTTGCACGTGGAAAAATACTATGGGTTTCATGATAGTTGTGCATCGCCAACCCGAGCTGTTTCAGGTTATTTTTACACGCACTGCGGCGGGCGGCTTCACGGGCCTGTTGAACTGCAGGCAGTAACAGGGCAATTAAGATTGCAATAATGGCAATCACAACAAGAAGTTCAATCAGGGTAAAACCCCGATTTCGACGTGACGTAGCTTGAGCGTTCATGACAGGCTCTCTCCAATTTGCAGGATTAGACGCAGGAAAATTTCGGGTTTTGTGAGCGATCAAGACCCGGCAGGAAAGTTAGAATAATTTCAGGGGGGATTCAGGAAGGAATCAGTTCAACTGTCGCTCAACATATAATCCTAGCATCCACTAAGACCTGTGAACAGCAGTCAATTTCAAAAAACGGTAATCCAACGCGGGGTGCAGATTCTAGCAATTATTAAGAAACAGAGAAACAGGATAATTAGCATTGTTAATTTATCTGCTCTCTGCCTCTCGCAAGTGTTTTTCGAAGCGTACCTGGTCTGAACTTCGACTGACACGCGCACTATCCAGCATGGGATACAGATAGTCCCGCGCGGCCCAGAGTAATTGCTGTTGCACCGGATATTCCGAGCTGGCTGTCGCTTCCAGTTTTTTGATGACGGGATCGATTCTGGTGTGGACACTCTGCTTGAATGACTCCCATTCGGTATCGCTGGCTCCCTGTTGCTGGAGTACCAGAAATTCCTGATGAACGGCTTTAATCTTTTTGTATTCCAGATTGTGCGCTTTGAACACCAGTAGCGTATAAATGGTAACCAGAGCCAGTGCTGTCAGCACGATCATGAAAGGAAATCGTTTCTTACGGGCAGGGAGGGGAGATTCAGTATCCATTTTCTTCTTAACTGGTGAAAGTTTCAGAGTGAACTGATTCATGTGGTTAAGACAAACGCGAGTTGCACCAAGCTTTGTCCTTACTTTTTATTCATCAGTCGTTCCGCTTCCTTCAGGCAATTTTCAAATTTTTCCTGATCACGAGACGGTTCCGTTCCCGGGTTATCCAGCATTTTAGGGAGATAGTCACGACCTGCCCAAAGCAGTTGCTGCAGAGCAGGGTAGTCTGAACCGGCTGTACTTTCCAGACCTTTCACGATGGGGCCCAGCTCGGTATCGGCCTTGGTTTTCAGGGCCGCGTATTCACCTGGACCTGCCTGCTTAGACTGTAATGCCTTGAATTCCTGGTAGAAGGCCTGGAATTTGGCATATTCTTCTTTACCACTGGGAGAAAACAAATCACCCAGGGGAACAAAATACAGGATCGCCACTAAAGCGATGACACCGCCCACTCCGCCTAAGATTTTGGGATCCATCAAAGGTCCCAATGCTTCCAGCGGGTTTGAACGCTGCACCTGGATTTTCGGCTTCGCTCGTGCCTCAGGTGGAACTGCTGCGGCGACAGGAGTTGCAGGCGCAGCTGGTATCGGTGCCGGTGCGGTTGCAGGCGCGGGAGTCGCTGCTTCTTTCGCTTCCGATCCAGGAGCAGACGTGTCTGCTTCCACTTCCGGTTCAGCTGTCTTCGTTACGGGCTTTTTCAGTTGCAGCGCTTCAATCTGCCAGGCTTCAAACCATTCCCCTTTACGGCCCAGCTTCAACAGGTCTGTCGGCTCAACACGTTGCTGTTCAGCCCACATCTTGATCTTGTGCGCTTCAATCGGACCGTAACCCATGCCTCCCAGTTTGCAGTACCACTTCTGTTTGGAACGGACTTTCAGAATCGGTGGCGGGGGTGGCTCTGCCGGCTTCTCTGGTTCAACAGCTTCTTCTTTCGGTTCAGTCTGCTGCTCTTCAACAGCTTCACCCGATGCTGGTACCAGTTCTTCGACCGAATCCTCTTCCGAGTCAATCACGTCCAGATCAGTACCGGTCGAACTCAGGAAGACCACCGTTCGCGCGGGCACCCACTCCGGTTCGGCAGAAGATTTGACTTCATCATTTGGCGCCAGTTCACCATCGAACAGCATATGCATCAGGTCATCGGCTGACATCGGACCCAGTTCATGGTTCAGAACGCGACAGTACCACTGAATCTTCTGATGCTTACTCCGCACCGCTTCCAGTGTGGCAAACCGAGGCAACTGGGATTCCAGTTCACTCGAAAGTTTGTCTTCTTCTTCGACGATCGAAAAACCATCCAGGTTGGGAACATCAGGTTCTGGTTCAATGCCAAATGAGGAATCTACAATGGAGAAATCATCCAGTGAAGGGATTTCACCACTGGAAGAGGAATCGAACAGGCCTCCCATCTCCTCAGCTGGAAACCAGTTTCCGGTTTCACCACTGCGGATTTCCATTTGAGGAGACAGTTCACCCTGTTGTGCCATGGTAAACAGTTCTTCAAATGTAATTGGTCCTTCGGTTTCCGTCGAACGTTTAAAGTACCAGCTGTCGCGTGCCATTTTGAGTTTACAATCTTCGTCCGCATGTAGTGAGAGGGTGGTTTCAAACTTGAGCAGAGGCACCCATCGACAGGCGCCCTGCCTCTTATTTTAGCGGGCAGGGTAGGGCACATATCTATCGTTTTCCACCGTATTTTTTTAAAAACCGGCAAAAACCAGCCAGAACCATGCGGATCGGTCTAATCCGACCCGGGCTGCACTCAGATTCCCCGCAGAGAATCGCAGAATGTGGGTCGATATTGAGTCCCGCAGTGCCGATCACTCACACTCAGCCCCGGTGGTCCGGAGCGAGACTGAGGTTTACGCTGTCGCGGTAGTGGAACTGCGTTTCCAGGTGAGTAGACTCATGAAGAACAGAAAGAGGACACAAAAACAACAGGCACCTGCGAACCAGTCACCGAACCGGGTGTAGAGACTGCTGCGGTTATCTAATGGAACCTCGTCGATGACCACGGCGTTCAGAGATTTGTTCCAGCGTCCGGTCTTCGGGTTCACCAGTGTGCTCCGTTTCTGATTATCCCAGTCGAGGAATAAATCGGGTTCACGAATCATCCCGTCACCATCGATGACCGCTGAGATCCCCGTGTTCACGGCACGGACCATCGGGGTCCGGTTCTCCACACAACGGAACGCAGCAGTAATCAGATGCTGATCCAGTTCACTCGAACCGTGAAACCAGCCGTCATTGGTGAGATTCACCAGGCAGTCCACAGGTTTGGCTGACTCAGAAGTTGCCGCTGGTTTCAGCATCGTACGAACCAGATGAGGTACGGTATCTTCAAAACAGATCAGTGGTGCAAAGTTCCAGTTCTTGTATTCGAAGTTGGCAACATGCTTACCCGGGTCAATTCCAAACCCGGCACCATAGGGGGAGAACATCTGCAGGAACGGGAGAGTCTCTTTCAGAGGCATGTACTCGCCAAAGGGGACACGATGAATTTTATCGTAACGACCGTGGATGCCATAATCTGGACGAACAAAGACGGCGGAGTTGTATTGTTCTATATTTTCATCACCGGCGGCGATGACATCCACGCCGATCACCAGTGCCGCATTCGCTTCCTGGCTCATATTCCCCAGGACTTTGTGTACCGATCGATCTTTCCATTTATCCAGCGGTATTGCCGAAGCGACTTGATCCAGTTCTTCCGTCGTCTTTCCGTTACTTTCCAGTAACGGCCAGCGGAACATCGTTTCCGGCCAGACGACCAGGTCCGGCTGATCACGCACCGCCGCGCCCATCAGCTCGAGATGCTTCAGATAGATCGACCGCCATTCATTCGGATTGTGTTTTACTGTCGAAGGAAAATTCCCTTGAATTAAAGCAGTACGCGGACCATCCTGAAATTCTGCCTGTGAACGACGGACATAACCATAACCGAGGACGGCAAAAAACAGTCCTAAGCAAACAGCGGTCTGCAGGACCTGCTTGCCGCCGATCTCATTCAGTTTCTGATCTTCTTCTGTCAGTTTCATTGGAAAGAGTTTCAGGCGGATCAACAGCGAGTTAGGTAGCAGGCAGGCAAAACAGGCTGCCATCATTACCACAATAAAACTGACGCCATACGCGCCGGTGAGATCACTGATCTGAATCAGTACGATCCAGCGATATTGTGTGTGGCCGATGTAGTACCAGGAAAACCCGGTCAGCAGATAAGCGCGGATGTATTCCAGTCCCACCCAGACAACCGGGGCGGCGACGGGCAGAGGAACACGAAACTGATGGACGGCAATCCGCGACAGTAAAACAAAGACGGGAAAATAGCAGGCGACATAAATCGCCAGCGCGATCCAGGCGATATACATGGTCGGGTCCCCCAGACGCATCCACTGAAAAGCGGATATCGTGAACAGCAGACCGCCCGAATAGATGGCTGTGTACATCAACCGTGTTCGCCGCGGGATGCGCACCAGCAGTAACATAGGGATCAGGCAGACCCAGCCCAGCGGACCAAAATCGACCGGTGTGAAACTGGCCCACATCAGGACGGCTGTCAGTAATGAAACAAAAAATGCGCCGCGCGCCGGAGCAGGAGAGGTTCGTGCCGTATTGATGATGTTCTGCACGTCCTCACCCAGAGGCTGGTTTTTCGACTCATTCGGCTTTGAGGGAAGTTGATCAGACACAGGATGTGGCTCTACAGATTCATCAGAGTGAGATTGTTCGAAGGTTGATGTCGTTAAGCTCATGATTTCCATCCTTGGAATTCGGTGACTGCCGACTGAGGTTTTCGAAATCCACTCAGCCAGGGAAACATCCTGTTTCCTCGAAACCGGTCCGGTTTTTTTATTTGTACGATGTAACTTACTACGTCAATTTTTTGATCCTGAATGGGGGTAATGACGGAGATTACCCACCTTCGTAGTCTGATGGGCGTGATTTTTAATGAAATCAGCGATTTAAGAGTAGATCAATCAGGGCGGAAACTCGCGTTGCTACCATAAAAAGACGTCAACTTTTAAACCCGCCTGATAATGTTGATTTCCCGTCGGGAATAACGCGACCGAATTTGCTTTCACCGTTGAGTTCAAATCGGCGGAACCCATTGTTATTAAAGGAGAAACGACCGCTTCGCCTGTTTCCCATTCCAGTTGTGCCGGCTGATACGTGGGCCGATTTCCGCTGGTGTGAAAGTCGTGATTGAGCCGCGCCTTTAAAACACGAGGCTGAGGAGCAGGAGAGCCCATGAACTGACGGATCGCAGTTCGGACGAATAATTCGAAGCAAACCATGCTGCTGACAGGGTTTCCGGGTAAACCAAAGATGTAGCAGGGATTCCCGTCCGCCCGTTCCAGCATTCCAAACCAGAGTGGTTTTCCAGGCTTCAGGTTAACCATATGAAATACCTGTTTGACTCCCGCCTGCTCCAGTTCGGAGGGAACCAGGTCGAGTTCTCCTGCAGAGACCCCTCCGGACAGCAACAGAAAATCACTCCTTAAGCCGTCCTGAATTTTGGATCGCAGATGGTTTCGTTCATCGCGGGCAATGCCCAGTGGCTGGGGTTTTGCATCTGCCTGCAGAATCTGTGTATGCAGCATGACCTCATTGGAGTTGCGAATCTGTCCCGGTTGCGGACTCTCTTCCGGTGCCACCAGTTCGTCTCCCGTTGCCAGGATTGCGACCGTGGGAGCAGGTCTGACCATCACAGTCGGGCTGCCCGTCTCTGCCAGGGCACCGATTTCCTGTGGTCGTAACCAGGTGCCGGCAGCAAGGACAGGGGCACCCGCTTCAAGCACGGATGCCTTGGGAAGCATATTCTTTCCCGGTGAAACTGGTCCTGTATCGATCTTCACCGAGCGTGCTGCTTCATCAATCTGGCAATGTTCAATCTGCACGACGGCATCGGCCTCTTCAGGCAGGGGAGCCCCCGTCATGATCTGTGATGTCTGTCCTGACTGCAGCGCAATTGATGGGACGGAGCCGGCGTAAATGACTTCCTGAATCTGCAGTGTGGCTTTCCCATTCTGAACGTCACTGCTTTTCACGGCAAAACCGTCCATTAGTGCTTTGTCGAAAGGGGGAACGTTCAGATCACTGACAGTCCCCTCTGCCAGTATGCAATGCCAGGCATCGAATAAGGAGCGCTGTTCGGGAGGGGCCGGTTTCACGGTTTTCAGGATCAGTTGAAAGGCTTCTTGAGCTGACAGCATGCGCGTGCTCCCACTCCTGTTTTAAGAATTGCTGAGTTGTTCTGACGGCAGCTGCAGGAAGTTTTTCAGTAACATCAGGCCATCCAGTGTCAGAAAACTTTCGGGATGAAACTGGACGCCGTGAACTGAAAAATCACGATGCTTCAGTCCCATGACTTCCTTGGGATGACCTTCTTCTTCCACCCAGGCACAGATTTCCAGTTCTTCGGGACACGATTCTTCCGGAACAATCAGGCTATGATAGCGGGTGGCCTGGAAAGGAGAGGGAAGATTCTGAAAAACGCCCGTTCCATTGTGGTGGACCAGGGAGACTTTTCCATGCATCAGGCGCGGGGCACGCACCACCTGGGCTCCAAAGACTTCCGCGATACACTGATGACCCAGGCAGACCCCTAGAATCGGGATCTTACCGGCAAAATGCGCGATGATCTCTTTCGAAAGACCGGCTTCACTCGGGGTACACGGGCCCGGGGAGATGATAATTTTTTCCGGTGCAGCTGCTTCGATTTCTGCAATGGTGGTCTGGTCGTTGCGGGCCACTTCCATCTGCAGGCTGGAATCAATTTCACCGAACCGTTGTACCAGGTTATAGGTAAATGAATCGTAGTTATCGAGTACGAATATCACGTTACACCTTATCAATAAAGTATTTACAGTTTCACCGCAGTCGGATTCCGGCTCCTTCCAGGACTGGTTTTCCAGTCGCATCAAGGACACAGATGCCAAATCGAGGCAGGCAAACGGTTTGACCGCAGTTCATCATAATCAACTATCTGGGGAAAAGCGACTTGAGTCAGCGGTTTCATTTCAACCTGTCGTTTCGCGTCTTCCACGGAGGATTAGACAAGCTGCTAACTGCTTTGTTCTTAAGAATATTGATGTTGACGAAAAATGGCCAAAATTGTTATGACCCCGCTCCTTAAGTGCTCAAATCATTTAAGGGTCTGTTTTTATGTATATCATTTCTGGCGGCACTGACACGCGGTCAGAGTGGGATCCTTTGGGGGTTAATGTTGAACTCCATACCGAAATCGAAGTGGCTGCGGAATTATTCCGTCACGCGTCGCCAGCTCTTTTGGATGGTGGTATTTTTGCCGATTTTTTGTGCAATTTACTACCTGGCTTTCTGGCTGCGCTACGAAGGCTCACTCAACACCGATGGTGTTCTGGGTGAGAATGGATTTCGTATGTTTCGTGCCACGGTCCTCTGGGCGGTCGGGCTGAAAACATTCACCTTCTGGGGAACCGGCGTTTATAAAATCCGCAGTCGTTACATCACGACGCGCGATGTCTTTAATCTGGCTAGAGCCGCAACCCTCAGTTCCGCGGCGCTGGTGATAGTTGACTACCTTGTCTTTCCTCAGTTCATGCTGCCCCGTTCCGTATTTCTGATCGACTGGGGTTCCACCATCCTGGTTGTCTGTGGCTTTTGTGCCGTGATTCGCATGGTGCAGGACAGTGGCCGCATTCTGCGCCAGCAGGAAAACTGCAAACCGACGTTTATTTTAGGTGCCAATGAATCCGGCGCCGCTTTACTGCGAATGATTGAGCGTAATAAAAATTCCAGCCTGAGGGTGGTCGGCTTTCTGGACGATCACCCCAGCCGCATTGGTACGCGGATTAATAATGTACCCGTACTCGGGTCACTGCAGGAAATGTGTGCCCTGGCGGAAAGATACGAAGTTTCTGATATCCTGTTGCCGGC
>JAGQQP010000450.1 GCA_020426085.1 Planctomycetaceae bacterium
AAAGTTGCAAGACACACTGTTTTTTTTGATTTCCACAAATCGATTCTCTCTGTCCTGTTCAGGCCGACTTTCTCCCTGACCCAAAAAGTGTACGCAAAAACACTGCCAAATTCAACCAGCTCACCTCATCTGGCAGCATCAATTGTAAAGAGTCCGCCAGAACCGGATTCCACCAGTTTACGTATTGGCTCTGGCAATTCAGGCTGTAGAATAGAGTCAGGATGTCTCAAATGTTCTGGCACTTCCACTCACTGCCAGACAACCATAAGGCTGTGTGAATGAATGTAACCAGAATAAACCGAACGAACGTTCTTATCATTATAACCTGCCTGCTCCTGCTTCCCGTCGCCAGACTGTCCGCCGATGAAGAGGAAAAACAGGACCCCTTCCAACCCAATGCCCAGAAAGCGGCCCCGGCACAGAACCCGCTTAACCCGCTGAAGAAAATCATTCAGGGCTGGTTTGGAAAACCTAAAGCGGCACAACAGGCCAACAAGCCCGCCCAATCGAAAAGTCCCGACTACTACCGTTTTCCCCAGGATCTGGAACAGGAACGGCGTTTCAAAAGCGTGCAGCAATTAATTGACGGCGAACAGTGGGAAGCAGCACGTGAAAAACTGCAGCTCATGCTGGAAAACAGCTTGAATCTTCCGGTTCACATTGATGGCGAGCGGTCACTGATCACAGACCGTGAGCTGATTTATGAACTCCTGCCGTTACTCCCGGAGGAAGAGCAGGAGAAATTCACGCGCCAGTATCAGGCACTCGCGGGAAAACTGCTGTCTGATGCCCTGCAGAATAATGCCGCTCCGGAAACTTATGCCGAAATCGCCACCCGGTTCGCCAGCACACCCGCCGGTTTTGCTGCCATGAACTTCCTGACTTCGTACCATCTCGAGCGAGGTGAATTCGGCCTGGCAGCACAATACCTGCAGCGCCTGTTGAAGCTGAATGCTCCGATTACCCGATCGCGTCAGTGGAGAACCAAGGCAGCCTACATTTTCAAACAGACAGGAAACGAAGAACTTGTCACCGAATTGCTTCAGCCTGACAAAGAGTCCACCGGTCTCGATGAATCCATCAAAATCGGGGGCGCCGAAGAAAGTCCGCTGGAGTGGCTGCAGAAACAGAAAATTCTGCAGACGACCGCTAACCTGATGCTGACAGAGTGGCCGATGCTGTTTGGCAGCCCGAATCATGCTGCCCGGGCTCAAGCCGCTGACCCGTTACTGATTCCCCGCTGGTCTTATCCGCTCACGTCGAATCATTCCATTCAGACACAACTGCAACTGATCCAGGAAGATCTCACCAGCGCGCAACATGCCACCATTCCCGCTTTGCCTCCCCTGGCAATTGATGGAAAAATCATCTTCCGCACTCTCAAGGGAGTACAGGTGCTCGACTCCCGTACGGGAGCGCCCCTTTGGGAAGCCGCCCTGGAAAACTCACCGGAAACGGCATATATCAATGCCCAGCTCAAGAGCAGCAAGACTCCACAGGCCCGAGGCCTGTTTGATGCCGAACCGGAACAACAGTCATTTTCCCCTTATAATGGGACCGATCCCGACTCTCACGCCCTAACCAGCCTGCTCTTTCGAAATGCCAACTGGGGCAGCCAGAGCAGCGATGGCAGGCACCTGTTCGTTCTGGAGAGCATGCGTCTGAATCTCGGCAGTTCCGGTTCCGTACGAAATTTTAACCGCCTGAGACAGCGAGGCGGCTTTGAAACAGACTTCTGGTCCAGCAATCAGCTGGTCGCCTACGATTTGAAAACCGGACAGCCCAAATGGAAAGTCGGGGGAACCCGCTTTGAAGAACCATTCGACCTGCCTCTGGCGGGAACCTTTTTCTTTGGAGCGCCCACACCAGCTGAAAATGAAATCTATATCATCGGGGAGCGGGACCGGGAAATTCGCGTTTACGCCCTCGATCCCGAAACCGGTGCAGAACGCTGGTCGCAACAGATTGGCAACCCCGATCAGGATATTGAACTCGACATGGTCCGACGCTGGTGGATCGCTCCTGTCGCGATTGATCAGGGGGTCATCATCTGCCCGACGACGATTGGCCTCTTAACCGCCATTGATCGCCTGAATCATTCCATTCTCTGGTCAACCAGGTACGAACCAGCCAGCAACAATAATAATAATCAGCGGTTTAATCACATTAATCAGACGAGCCGGGAACCCCTGAATCAGCGCTGGTGCCCTTCTGCCCCCATAATCAGCGGGAATAAAGTGGTCTACACACCCCAGGATGATGAAACGCTGGTCTGCCTCGATCTGATTACCGGTTCCCCCTGCTGGACCCGTCGCGCTAAAGAGAGTTCGCTCTATCTGGCAGGAGTCGTCGATGACCTGATTCTGCTGGTTGGTTTGAACGGCGTACATGCGGTATCCATGACCAATGGAAAAACCGTCTGGAATAAAAACTTTGATTCAGAAGCGGGCCTCCCTTCAGGCCAGGCAGTCATCGCCGACCAGCGTCTGCACGTCCCGCTCCAGAGCGGGCAGATCTGGACCTTCGACGTGAAGTCCGGCATCGTTCTGAATAAACTTTTCAATCCCAATCCCGGACAGCCACTCGGTAATCTGATCATCTACCAGGGGCAGTTTTTGTCACTCAGTGCAGCGGGACTGGCCAGTTTCGAACAGAAACAGACCTTCGAAGCAGAAATTGAACAGCTGAAA
Source organism: Planctomycetaceae bacterium (assembly GCA_020426085.1). GTDB lineage: Bacteria > Planctomycetota > Planctomycetia > Planctomycetales > Planctomycetaceae > Gimesia. Next base: position 2,691 of record JAGQQP010000450.1, read on the forward strand.
CAGCAGAACGCCACTGCCCCCCTGGTCCTCTTTAAAGAGTCAGAACTGCTGATGATGAGCCACCGCTACCCGCAGGCTCTGACAAGACTGCAACAGATCGACCCCGCGCAGCTCCCTGCAAAACACCGACCTCAGTATCAGTCATTGATGATCGACTGCCTGACTTCGATGATCCGCTCGAACTTCCAGCAGTATGATGAACTGGTTCAACGACTGAAACAACAGGTTGCCTCGGAACAAGAACGCATCGAACTGCGAAGACTGCTTGTGGAACGTTCACGGGCACGCAAAGAGTCTTCCACGGCTCTGGATTTTCTGCTTGAACTCGCCACCGCCCCGGCTGACTCGATCATTAAAACCGGGGGGACAGAAACGCAGATAGACTGCTGGATCGCCGGGCAGGCCGGAGATCTCTGGAAACAGGTCTCTCCCGCGCAACGGGAACAGTTCAATCAACGGATCAGCGAACGTGCCCGGTCGACCATCATGGCAGACAGCGAAACCAGAGAACGCTTTCTGCAGCAGTTCGGTTTTCTTGAAGCCTCAATTCCTGTTCTGCAATTTCAAATCAAAACCGCAATGCAATCGGAGCGGTTCTTCGAAGCGGAACTCTGGCTGACCCGATTAAAGAAGCTGAAATCGCCGCAGCATCAGGCAGAAGCGCTGGCCGGAATGGTGCAGCTCTGCGAAAAATTTAACCTGACAGATGATGCCATTTATTATCTGCAACAACTTTCTCAATACGATTCCAGTCTCCCCGTGGCAGAGAATCTGACTGCGGCACAATTTCAGGAACAGTACCAGCAAAAGTTGCAGACAGCCAATCAGAAAACCCAGTCGGTACACTGGCGTCCCCGGAACCTGAAACTCATTGTAGGCGGTTCCGCGCGAGGTTATTCCGTGCGGGAAAACACATTGGATACCAGTGATTCCAGCCTGCCGTTCTATCGATCCCTGATCCTGTCAGTCGATCCCAAAGAAAATCGTCTGTCGATGGAACAGCCCGCAGGCAATGAGTTGAAGTGGTCTACTCCCTTGCGATCAACCATCCAATCCCGTTCATCCGGGTTTAACGAGAGTGATGTCGTCGGGCATAATCTGATTTTGCAACATCGCGACATGCTGCATTTCTTTGATCTGGTCGATCGAAAACTGATCTGGAGCCAGAAGCTGGAGAAGGAACAGGCCAATCGCTATTACTCAAGTTACTACCGTCTGACTCCGGCTCAACTGGGGAATGAATCGACGCTCGTGCATCGACATCATCCTTCCATCGCCATTCGCAAAGTCGGAATGATTGCCGCTGCAAATTCTGACTACACCTGCTATTACAGTCGTCGGCAGATCATCCTGATCGATACCCGCACCGGGAAAGTTCGCTGGACCCATGAGAACGTCGATAAAGAAACCCGCGTGCTGGGTGACGATCGCATGATCTACCTGGTCACCCGGGATCGTGTCACCAGAAAGATTCTGCGTGTC
>JAGQQP010000451.1 GCA_020426085.1 Planctomycetaceae bacterium
TCATGAACTGATTCATCGGCAGCAGATGTTCGAGGTAACCGTGCAGGTAAGGATCGGCATAGCGTCGCGGCATCCCCTGCATTCCCAGGAAGTGCATCGGGAAAAACGTCCCGTTGGCACCGATGAAAGTCAGCACGAAATGTATTTTGCCCAGTTTTTCATTCATCATCCGGCCGAACATTTTCGGGAACCAGAACTGGATTCCGGCAAAGACACCAAACAGGGTGGCGCCGAACAGGATGTAATGGAAGTGGGCAACAATGAAGTAGGTATCGTGAAAATAAACATCAACCGGGACAGCCGCCATGAAGATTCCGCTGAGACCACCCACGATAAACATCGATAGGAAGGCGATACAGTTCAGCGTGACCGTATTGAATTCCAGTTTCCCACCCCAGATCGTCGCGGTCCAGTTGAACGTTTTAATTGCAGACGGGAGCGCGATCATCATGGTGGAAACCATGAACGCCATACCGACGGCGGGGTTCATACCGCTGGTAAACATGTGGTGTCCCCAGACGATAAAACCGAGGCTGGCGATGGTCGACATGGAGAACACCATCGGCTTATATCCGAACAGCGGTTTTCGGCACATGCAGCTCAACATGTCGGACACCATGCCCATAATCGGGAGCAGCATGATATAAACCGCGGGGTGTGAGTAGAACCAGAACAGGTGCTGCCAGAGCAGCGGCTGTCCGCCACCCACTGTTGCTTCCGCATTGTTGATCACCAGTCCGGAAGGATAGAAGAAGCAGGTTCCGAATAAACGGTCAGCCACCTGCATGAATCCGCCTGCGGTCAGCACGGGAAGTGCGAACGCCTGCAGAATGGCTGTGATAAACAGTCCCCAGATGGTCATGGGCAACCGGAAGAAGGTCATGCCGGGAGCACGCATGTTGATGATGGTCGTCATATAATTGATCGAGCCCATCATGGAAGAGAAACCGACAAAGGTCACTCCCAGCAGCCAGTATGTCTGGGCGGTTCCGGAACCGGGAGCTGCCTGCGCCAGGTCAGCCAGGACCGGGTAAGAGGTCCAGCCCGCTGCCGGACCACCGGCGTATTTGAAGCTCAAACCGAAACAGGCGATGGCAGGCCACATAAACCAGTAACTGAGCATGTTGAGCTTTGGAAACGCCATGTCGTCTGCACCGATCATCAACGGGATCAGAAAGTTTCCAAACGTTCCCGCCAGGATGGGGATGATCACGAGGAAGATCATCACGGTGGCATGCATGGTAAACAGCATCGTATAAAATTCGGGCGAGATCTGTCCCCCTTCAGCGGCAAACAGCCAGGGCCCGACAATCGGCATCGATTCCCAGGGGAAGGCCAACTGCCAGCGCACCGCCAGTGCGAGGACACCGCCGACAATCATCATCAGCAGTGTGGTAAACAGGAACTGGATCGCGATGATTTTATGGTCGGTTGAAAAAATATACTTCGTGATGAAGTTGCCCGGGCCGTGATGCTCCTGGGGAGTCAGAATCGGTTGCAGTCCGGTGGGTGACGGATTCAAAACACTCATTTCTCGGCGGCCTCACTCTCTGAGCCGTTTTCGTTGGCGGCAATTTTTCCCAGTCCATCATAGGATTGCTGCTGGGTCAGGTTTTTCATGTAAGCCTGGAATTCTTCTTCGGGTTCCACGATCACGTGGGCTTTCATTTTGTAATGACCCCAGCCACACAGTTCGGCACAGACCAGATCGTACACGCCTGGTTTATTCGCTTCGAACCAGACGGGAATCTGCAGACCGGGCAGGGCATCCTGCTTGATCCGCAACGCGGGCAGGAAGAACGAGTGCTGCACGTCGTCGCTGCGCAATTGGATCAGCACCGGTTTACCAAAGGGGACGTGCAGTTCATTGACGGTGTAGAGGTCGTCGGGCTGCGGTTTAGGCTGGAGTTTTTTGCCGATCGCAGGATAACGGAAACGCCATTCGAACTGACGCGCGGTGACCTCCGCCAGGGGATCTTTTACAGCTGCTTCGGGGTAGTGGTTCTTAAAGCGAAAGTCTGCCCAGAGGTTCATCTGGTAGAGGGCCAGGAATAACAGGATGGCACCGGGGATGATACTCCAGATGAGTTCCAGCTTATGATTACCGTGTGTATACATGGCACGATCATCGCGGTTATTTGCGCTCTTCCAGAGTGCATAGACGAGGACCGCCTGGGTCCCGATGAAGACGGCAGTAATGACAGCCAGAATCAGATAAAACAGATGATCGATTCGGATTCCCAGATTACTGGCGGCTTGTGCATTGTCGTATGGAAAAGACCAGCCAATCAGCGGAGCCGCGGCGCAGGATACGACTGCGGCAACAGGCCAGAACAGAAAAAATAAACACCATCCTTTACCCACGAAAGGTCTCCCGTTTGGTCTTTGATTGAGGATTCAATTGGTTGTCTTAAATGAGTTCAGAAACAAAATTGTCAGCAAAACGGATCGAAGCGATTACTTACTGCTGTAAGGCAGGCTCATCACATAATTGACCAGGTCCCAGCGTTCTTCATCCGTCAAAGCAGACGGGCCAAACGCAGGCATCGGCGTACCTTTGATACCGGCAAAGATCCGCCGGTAAACGTCGATCGGTCTGCGGCCACCACGGTAAATTCCGCGATGCAGATCTCTCGGAGGTAACTGATTTCCCCAGATATCATGCAGTCCACGATTCGGATATTTCTCATTAGTAACCGGGTTGGTCCAGAAGTCCTGTGTCGCAGACCCGTTGCCACGACCCTGGGGACCATGACAAGTGGCACACTTGGTTTTATCGCTGAGGTAGAGTTTGCGACCCCGTTCGCGGGATTCCGGAGTGTCCGGCACGCGAGGGGTTTCCGGGATCACCAGCGCGTCTTCCAGGTTTGCTGCTTCCCAGGCATCTGCCACGCTGGACGTCGCAAAATCGAGGGTGTCCGGGAAATCCAGTTCCATATACTCTTTGAGTTCTTCATTGACTTCTTCAGGAGTTTCGCCGCCATCTTCACTGGTCCGTTCGGCAAAAGTCTCCTTGGAAAAATCGAGGAAGAGTTCGTCGTCCAGTTTCTTTTCTGTTTCGCCGCGAATCGAGAGCCAGATGACATAGTTCACAATCGCAGAGACTTCATCATTGGTCAGCAGTTTGAAAGAAGGCATGTACGTTCCAGCGATACCTTCTTTGACGGTTCGCTCCAGGTCCTGTACCTGTGCTTTCTCGGTCGATTTAGTGGACGTGTATTTGTAGATGCCCGGGCGGAAATCGCGGGGCGGGGGATTCAGATAGCGGGATGTGGGACCGGTCCCTTCTCCCGACATGCCGTGACAGTGCATGCAGTGCCGATTGTAAAGATCGCGACCAAACTGCAGCCGCGTACATTCAACCAGAAATGTGTCGCCGGGCTGAGGAGCAATGTCGGTTGCTTTTTCAACGGCGATCATGCCGGTCTCAAAGTTGTATTCTTTGATGCGTGAAATCTGTCCCTGGGCTTTGCCGGAGGTCCATTCCAGCGGCAGACCCTGTAGCTTGTCATACGCGTTTTCCAGACCGGTTGCCTGGAAGCGGATCAAGGCTGAGTCGGCTCCCGTTGATTCGACTGATTTAACCTTGCCTTCCACATCGCCGAATTGCGTCGGCAGACCTTCAAACTGGGTCAACTCCAGGGGATTTCCGAACTGTCTGACCAGCGCTTCTTTGACGGGTTTGGCGGCGGCAGGCATGAGTTCATTCGTCTTCTTTGCGAAGATAAACTCGACCTTAGGCTGTTCGCACCCCGAGATGTTCAACACCGGGAGTAACAGCAACATAATGAAATGACGATACCCAAATCTCACGGAAGTGAATCCTCACTCTTTACTTATTCTGACAGTTGATTGATCGCAGTTCGTCGAGTCCGTTCTTCCCGAAAAATCGAAGTGACCCGGGATCTCCATTTTCCATATGCCTCAAGCGATGCTGTGACGCTGATACTTCATTTCATTAGAAATCTACTGAGATCAATCTGTTCATGTCTGCAGTCGTTTTCTGACAGGTTTGCTTGTGCGGGGGTGGGAGGCTTAACAGCCTGAATACTTAAGTAATTCTGGCAATGCTCAGGCGTTCTGACAACCAGCGTTTCCCTTTAGAAAGCCTTTTCTCACAAGCAGGAAGGTCCTTATTGGTAAGCTC
>JAGQQP010000452.1 GCA_020426085.1 Planctomycetaceae bacterium
AGATCATTGCTGCTGCTCCTTTGCTTTGCGGGCAATGAGCTTGCGAAGTGCTGCGAGTTCTTCAGAATCCAGGTCGGCGGTCTCAATCAGGTTCATGACCAGAGCCGAGGAGGAGCCGTCAAACACCCGCGATAACAGATCGCCGACAATGCCGCCGGTTACTGCTTTTTTCTGCAGCTTCGGCGAGAACAGGAACGACTTGCCGTCCTTCTTTCGTTTCACGAACCCCTTGTTAAACATGATGTTTAGAGTCGTGATCACAGAACTGTGTGCCAGTGGTCGTGCGGCCTGCGCTTCGAGTCGCGCCCGCACGTCGCGCACGGGCAGGGGGGACTCATCCCAGAGGATCTTCAGAATTTCCAGTTCCAGTTCGGTCGGGTGTTCTGATCCGGGTCGTGCCATTGAACAATTCCTGTTATGAAATTCGGCAAACACTCGATTCAATACAAATCATCTAATTATTTAGATGATGTTACTGAAGGCGGATCAGTTCGTCAAGAAATCTTTTAATTAATTAGATGATCAAGCTCCAGGACCTAGTCAGTGAAGTTCACTCACAGGCCGTCAGCAGGCGCTGGGCGGTGGTGTAAAAATAGAGGCTGACATCGTGCACCATGTAGCGGGCGACCTGGTCCAGATTGTAAGCCTTGTTCTTCTTGAAATGTTTTTCTTTTAACTGATTCAATTGAACTGCAAGCACCATCAAAGGTACCCAGTCTGACTGATAGAACTGCATCAGGTTCTTTCGCCACCAGCTGATGTAAAAAGCGCGGATGATGTGCTCAGAGATTACACTGGAAAGGACAAAGGCCACCCCATTAAACATGAGCAGACAGCCAATGATCAAATAAGGGGCATTGATGGATTCCCCTTCGAATAACATGCCGAGTAGAATAATCATGATGGAGATCGTCAGAAACAACAGAAAGCCCAGCCGGGGGATTTGCAGGGACCGTCGATAGTCGGTTCCACTTTCTTTTTCCGATAATTGTGCGACGAGCCGGCGCGTCCTCTGCTGCAGTGACTCCGTGGCAGGGATGGGCGGACGGGTACTGATGCGCTCGAAGACATCGTCTGCGATTTTCTCCCAGAGTATCTGGACGGTTTCGCATTCCCGGTCATTGACGCCGAACTCATCCAGCAGTTCATTCCGTTGTGAGACCAGTAACTGCTGGCATTCCAGAAAACTCTGATCTGCCTGCTGCTCACTTTGAATGCAATAATCCTGAATCGTCTGGTCGATAGTGATTCGCAGTGGGCCTCCCGTCAAAAAGAGGCTTCGTTCCCGTTGATAAACGCGCATCAGGTCCAGGAAATGAAATTCATATTCCAGCCAGGGAGGCAGTCTGACCAGGTTGGTTTCGATCAGTGAGAACTTCGAATTCAACCAGGCTATGTCGGCTTTCCAGATCGCTGCCTTCAATATATGAATATAAAACACGAGCAGGTGAGCGACCTGGTAATCCAGCAGGTTCGACTCGCAGGCATCCAGAGTATGCTGGAATGAATGAAACGATGTGTGCCGTAACAGTCGGTCCCAGGCATTTTCCGTCAGGTAATAAAACCGGTCCGAACGCACCACACGCGAAGTATTCACCAGCAGTTCTTCGAGCCCTTCCAGCGATTCACAGGTGACAAAATACTGATGCAGCAGTTCAAACAGCGCCGGGTCGCCCGGATGTGCCTGCAGTCCCTGCAGCAGCCACATCGGAAACGATTGTGAATGACGCTCGAGCAGGTCAGACAGAAACGCCAGCGCGTAGAAGTCATAGGGTGATTTATCGTCCTGTGTTTTCAGTTCCTGATAAAGTTCGGCCAGCGGTTCATTTCTGACACGCTCATGTAAAGGCTGGCCCTCCGGGGAAAAAACAGGTTCTGCATCTGCTTCGTTCAAGTAATCATTCACTGGCGGCTGACGTGGAACCGCGGGGGATTCCGGTTCCGGTTGCCCCTGCAGAACTTCCGACCAGTTGAAATGCCAGTCAGCCGTGTTCTGATTCGGAGAAGATGTTTCTCCATACCGGAGTGCATCGTCCAGGCGTTCGTAAGCGGCGCGGATCTTCTGAAATTCAGCAGGAAACTTTTCCGGCTTGAACTTGCGAATGAACGCGTTATAGCTGCGCTTCAGATCGCGCACATCGTACTCCCCCGACAGACCGAAAAACGGTTCCGGGTGATCCGGCAACAGATCCCATTGTGGATCGCTGGGATCACTCATCAAATGCTCCGATCAATAACAGCGGCATCATTCTCTCTCTGGCATCACAGGCATAGATACAAAATCAGCAACACGGAAATCCCGGCGGCAATCGCGATCAATATGTATAAGGTCTTCACCATCAACGCGATGGTGTTTGATTTCTTTGAGGTCGCCGCGAGTTGATTGAGCCAGTCTTTTTCCAACGCATACAGTTCCGGAAACTCCTGTTGCACGATGCGGGCCAGCTTTCGCTCCTCTTCCGGGCTGACCAGTTCCACGTCGAACATGGTCGCTTCTGGTTGGGCATACGATGTTGAACGCAGTCGTTCGGCTTCAGCCGGAGAGGAGATCACCAGCTTGCAGAACTGTTCATAGAATGTTTCATGACCCTCACAGCGATGCTGCAGCCTGGTAAAAGATTCGCGTAAGGTGGCTATTTTTCTCAAACGTCCGATGGCAAAGGTCAGCTCAGGGAAATCCGAAATGTCAATATCGTTTAACTGTTGTTCAATCATATCGGTCTTGATCGACCAGAAATGCTTTCGCAGGGAATTGATCTGTCCCACCGCGTCTGCCCGGTTGTGACGATCGCTGGCATTCGATGAGAGACTCGGACGACTGACCGTCTGTGGCTGCAGAAACTGTTTGCGGCGGTTCAGAATTTCAGCCGGCTGTTCCAGCGGATTCATCTGCAGCACCTGGCTGAGATATTCCTGCTTAGGTGAATCAGACATGGAAAATCTTTCCGATCAGAATTACTGGCAGGCCGTCAACAGGCGTTGCGCGTTGACATACAGGAACAGGCCGACATCTTTTCGCATGGCTTCCGCAATTTTATCGAGACCTTCGCGCTCTTCATCTCCCACTTTGATCGATTTGATCTGCTCCAGCTCGTCAGCCAGCTCCTCCAGGGGGAACCATTTGGTCTGATAAAACCGCATGAGTTCAAAACGCCACCAGCTGCGATAATAGCCCCGCAGAACCCGGTCCTGCAGTGCTCCTACCAGCAGCAGTAGAATAAAATCACCGACGATAATCCCGAAGATTTTCAGCAGGTTTATCCAGAAGGAGTCGAAAATGTAGATCAGGTAATAGATCATCAGGCCGATGGTTCCCATCAACCCGATCCCCAGAACAGCAAACACGTAATGGAAAAATCGATAGCGGGTTCCCAGTCCTTCGGTCATCAGTCGATGTCCCAGCTTTTTAGACTGTACTTCGAGTGAATCGTTCGATACCAGATATGGGTCATCTGCGATGCGTTCCAGTACATCAGACGAAATCCGTTCCCAGAGATAGAGCGCGATTCCAAAATCTTTTTCGGGGACGTCGAATTCGCGCAGTACCTCATCTTCCAGGGATACCAGTTGATTCTGGCATTCCAGGAAGCTCCGGTCGGCGTCTGATTCCCTTTGGGTGCAATAGTCGAAAATCGCCTGATCGATCATGGCCCGCACCGGACCCCCCTCTAAAAACTGACTGCGCTGACTGCGGTATTGATTGATCTGTTCCAGGAAATCAATTTCCTCTTCCGCCCAGTAAGGCAGGCGATCATAGTGGGCTTCGATCTCTCCAAACTTTTCCCGCAACCAGTGGTCGCTGGCTTTCCAGACAGCGGTTTTCAATATGTGCAGATAAAATACCAGCATGTGATCGACGCGGTGATCCAGCAGATTTGTTTCGCAGGTTTCGAGATGCTCGCGGAAATCACTGAAGGAATCGTGCCGCAGCAGTTCGTCCCAGGCCCGCTCGGTCAGGTAATAGAACCGGTCCGTGCGAATGGCCCGCGATGTTGCTTCCAGCAGTTCCGGGAGTCCATCAGACGACGGCTGACTGGCGAAGTACTGCCGCAGCAGTTCAAACAGCGCCGGTTCGTCGGGATGCGCCTGCAGTCCCTTCAGCAACCAGTAGGCGAATGCGTGTGTCTCATCCTGCCTGACATC
>JAGQQP010000453.1 GCA_020426085.1 Planctomycetaceae bacterium
ACTTCCGGCTGCGGGATGCCCGCCATCAGGGGCCATCGCATAGTAATTGGTCGTCGCTTTGAGATCGATGATCAGCTGCCCCAGATCCACGAACGGAATTTCGTAATAGGCGCACAGCTTCTGCATCGGTTCCGTCATCGAATTCGGCTGTCCCTTATCCCGAATCCACATGCACGACACAAACTCCACCCCGGGATAATGACGCTGAAACCAGCGAATCGCCCCTTCATAGGCGGCAATTTCATCCGGCCGATCAATATGCTCATTATGCCCGTGTCCGAAGATCACCAGGTCCGGCCCCGGTTTCTTCCCGTTCTCAAACAGTGATGGATAGAGTTCCTGCCAGGACTTCCCGGTCGGATGCCCGTTGTCATTCGGGTTGGGCGGCAGCTCCAGTTCCGCATATGCTTTGAAGCCGCTGTGTGACTCGCCGATCGACGAACCATCGCAGGCCATCACATTGAGCAGCATCTTGTCGAACGGATAATCAAACTTCCGCAGCAGTTCCCGCCGCAGTCGTCCCGTATACATGAAATAGTGCTGCGACCAGCCCACGTAATCCTGCAGATCGGGGCGTCCCATGCGTTCTGCGATCAGTTGTTTCATCGCGGCCGGCTTTCCCGGTCGGGCTTCGATCAGCGGTTCCTTATAATGCGGGCTCGCGGGATCTTCATCATAAAAATAAAGCCGGGGATTGGCACTCCCCCGGTCGATACTCGAACCCAGCGTCAGAATCGTTATCGGCTTTCCTGTTGTCAGCTTCTGCATCGTAAGGGGTATCTGGCGATACAGGTCGGGCAGTGCGCGGGACGTAGTCGGTGCTGTCTTCGCAGCAGTTTCCCCTTTGACCAGTGCGGGGGAGTTCACCCAGACCCGCTTGTCAGAATCATTCACGAATTCCACCAGCACACCCACCACATTGCGGAAGTCAGCATCCGACTCACGCTGTTCTTTGAATCGGGGATCGATCTTGAGCCCGTTCAGCTGCAACCCAAATTCTTTTCCGGTCTCTTGTGACGAAGTCTCTTTCTGCGGCGAGCGGATAAGTTCCCCTCGACCGTGTCTTGCAAACGTTCGCTTGTCAGGCATCCCGAAATCAGTCGGCGACCACTGCCCGTCGGCACTTTCAATCAGCATCAGACAGAGCCGCGCCTTGAGTGCCCCACTCTGTTCCTGATACCCGTTGACCGACAGACTGACCGCGTCTCCAGATTTCAGTCCCAGTTCAGGCAGTGTCGAAAACTGCCAGATCCGTTTGCCCGGCAGAAGCTCCACCGCCTTTGCAGTGGATTGATGTCTGAACTTTCCTTCTCCGTTTCCACCGATCACATCCCCCCACCGGTCCGTGTTCCAGCAGAGAGCCGACCGCCCCTGTTCAGAGCCAGTTGTCTTCCGCAGCTGGAACTCAGGATTCTGCAGCAGATTCTGCTTCGATTCCGATTCCTCAGCACGAACAATGGTAACCAGAGTACAGACAACAGCAGACAGAAGAAATAAAATCACTTTTTTCACGGCAGGACTCACAGGCAGAGAATTCAGGATGTAGAAATCAGAAAAGAATCATGCTTCGATCATACCGGAGACCGCAACCAGATCACAAGAAAACCAGGTCACCCCAACTCAGAAAACAGATCATACAAAAAAATATTTTTCGTGGTCTTCCGTGCCTTTCGTGGTAGCATTAATTCCGCGTCTGCACGCGTTGCGTATGAGACAGCACCAGCGGTATCGCTGCCCGCACCACGGGAAATGTGTGTCCCCCTTTAAGCTCTACATATTGATGCGGTATCTCCAGCGCAGTCAGCCGGTCACGAAAATGTTCGTTCATCGTTCGGTCAAACGCCTGGTCTGCGGTGATGATCAGCACGGACATTCCCTGCAATTTATCTACGCCATTGAGCGGATTGAACCTGTCCCACACCGCCTCATCGGAACCGAAACGTTCGACAGGCACTTTATACGACTGCCCTTCAGGCAGACCATTGCGGGGAAAGTCCAGCAGTCCGATGATCGAACTCACCGCCGCAACCCGACCGGGATGCCGTTCGGCGAAGTTGATACAACCAAAGCCCCCCATCGACCAGCCGGCGATCGCCCACTGCTTCCCGTTCTCTGGCAAGTCATACTTGTTTGCGACCTTCGCCAGCACCTCTTCCAGATACGTCTCATACACATCCAGCTTGCGTAACGGCGAATTGATATACCAGCCATCATCGCCGTCAGGCAGAATGACGAACAATCCGGAATCAAGTAACTGCCTGCGGATCACCTCATCATCGACGAGCGACCGCTCATGCCGCCCCCGTCCATGCAGGATAACCAGCACGCGTCGGTCAGCCGGCTTGATCGACCGCCACTCCTCAGGCAACACGATCACCGCCCGCTTCGTTTTTTTCAGGTTCACACTCTCAAACGAAACCGCTTCAATCCGCGGAAAGAGTTCTTCAGTTTTCAGTCCTGCCTCAGAGCCAGCAGCAAGAGATACACTTCCAGTTACCACAAGTATCCAGACCACGGGCAATCGCACATAATTCCGAGCATCCATCGTATTTTCTTCCTGCCGATAACAACAATCGGGTGCCACTGTTGGCTTGCCCAACAGTGCTCCTATCAGCTACTAATAACCACTCAATACACCCGTACCTCACTGATCCGGGCCTGATCGACACCATTCGTCCCAGTCACCACAATGCGTAACTGCTTCACGACGAACTCCGATTCCAGCCGATGCACACGACGCCGCTGATAATTTCCCGTGACATTCACAACCGGTTTCCAGACCGATCCGTCGTTCACTTCGATCTGGTAATCACTCACCGTTTCCGGTTGTGGCCTGCCCCACAGCATCTTCTCAGTATAACCGTCATGATGACTCAGTGTCAGATGCCGATGCAGACCCGTATCGAAAATCAGCTGAATCTCACTGACGCTCGTCGGCGTCTCCCACTCCAGCAACAGCGTCGCCGGTAAACCTTCGGCAGGCTCCGACATCCAGCGATGTCCGCCGGGAAACGCGCGTCCCTCGGGTGCGCCGGCTGCACCATGCACACTCCGCGTCTGTCCCGAGATTACATTACACGCTGCATATCCTGCCTGTTCGCTGCTGGCAGACATTCTGGCAGATCGCGCGAGATCAACCGGATCTTCATTGGAAATCCCCACTAGATACGCATCATCTTTTAACAGTTGCTGTTGAATCTGCGACATGATTTGCGGATTCGTACTCAGTTCAGCTGGTTCCTGCTGCTGTTGAAACGCAAAAGCAGCCGCGGTTCCCACTCCCTGCCCGATCGCGGCACAGGTTGCCATCACACGCGTTGACGAAAACGCCACATGCGTCGCAGAAATATTGCGTCCCGCAAACATCAGATTCGTACGGTTCTCAGAGACACAGGCCGAAAGGGGCACATTATACAAATGCGGAACCGGATGCTGTGTGCAGGGCTCCAGTTCCGGCGCATCGATGCCGTCCGGCGGATGCAGATCCAGCGACCAGCCACCAAAGGCAATCGCATCCGGAAACTCGCGTGATGAGAGCAGATCGTGTTCGGTCAGAATATGCTGCCCGATGAATCGGCGGCTCTCTCGTTTACCAGGCAGAAAGCCGAACCAGTCGAGCGCCCAGTGTGCCGCCTGAAATGGATCTGCCCCGGCTGGCGTTCCCTCTGGTCCGTTCTTCACGTGATCCCAGATTCCCATCACAATCGCCAGCAGTTCATCACGGATCGTTTCATTTTCTTTGATTGTATCGAGCACGCCGCCCCACTCGGCCCACCAGTAACCATATTCGTGCGTCGGCTCCTCTTCCCCCGGCGTCGCATACAGCCGCAGCTTCAATTCCGCGGGATTAAATTTTCGCGCCCATGCGGGAGCCACAAAAGGCATCGGCCGCTCATGACGACGTGCCTGCATCAGAATTGTCGAACCGAGTCGATGCGTGTCCGCCGACTCCGGTGCCAGGCTTTCATTGAACTGTTTCTGACTTTCACGCCCTTCCATGAACCGGGCACCCGCTTCCGCCGCCAGTCGACCATCGCCGGTACAGTCAATGAAGATGTTCGCATTGATTGTAAAGCGGTCCTCGGTACTCTGTCGTTCCGCGGTCGCACATTCAATCCGCTCTCCCTGTAATTGCACT
>JAGQQP010000454.1 GCA_020426085.1 Planctomycetaceae bacterium
CCGTATGTGCGTCGTGACCGCATAGATGACCGACGCCTGGATTATGAGAACAGTATTCGACTTCTTTCAGGTCGGTTATCCGCAGGGCGTCGATGTCGGCGCGAATGCCGATTAATGGGGCGTCGTCGGCTGGTGTTCCCAGTGTCATGTCGGCAATCACACCGACGCCGTTTTTCATCAGTTTCGGCGTGAGACCGATCGCTTCGAGTGTTTTGCAGATCAGTTGTGACGTCTGTTTTTCTTCGCCGCTGATCTCGGGGTTTTTATGCAGCGTGCGACGAATATCAACAATCGCCGGCTGCAGTTCGCTGAGTACCTGTTCGAGTTGTTTTGCAACGGCCTGGTAGAAGGCTCTGATGTCCGTCTGATCGAGCGAGAAAGATGCCACTGAATACTCCGGTTCTGCCCTGATTGATGCAGACCGTCTGCGCGACAGTCAATAAAATCAGAGACTGAGATAAAAAACTCTTAATTTATAATTCTTATTTTAATGAAGTTAAGGTTATCATAAAGGTATAAGCAGCAAACAATGGAGTTCAGGAAAAAATAATTGAACTCCATCTCGGAGTACCCACACCCAAAATCCCACCCCGTTCACAAAGCAGATTGAAACAGGAGGCGACCCCATGCAGGAACCGAATCAGGAACGCCGAACACTTTTAAAAGGGGCTGTCGCGACTTCTCTGGCATCGCTGGCAGGCAGTCTATCACTGGGTAAAGCCACAGCCGCGCCAGCCGATCCCGATTTAATCAAGCGTGAGAATCAGAAAGAGGGTTCGAGCGACTGGCAGCTGACCCGCATTCAACTGGATAAACGCGATGGTTTCCGCTCTCCTAAAATTGAAGGCTACTGTTCGCGACAGAGTGTCGCAGCCGGCGAACCAATCGACATCATGGTCTCGACACGCCCCGCGCAGGAATTCAAAATCGAAATCTTCCGCACCGGCTATTACGACGGTCGCGGTGCGCGGCTGATGAAAACGCTGGGACCCTTTCAGGGGAAACCGCAGCCTGTGCCTCAACCGGGGCACAAGAATCTGCACGAATGCCACTGGGATGCGGCGGTGACGTTGACCATTCCCGATGACTGGCCCAGCGGCGTCTATCTGGGACGACTCTCCACTTTGAAAGATAAAACCGGTTACGGGTACTGGCAGAGCTACGTGGTCTTCATTGTCAAAGATGATCGTCCCGCGGATATCCTCTTTCAATGTTCGGACAACACCTGGCAGGCCTACAATAAATGGCCCAGTAACTATTCGGTCTACACGCATCCCAAAGGAAACCAGGGCCCGTGGGCCGACGTCAGTTTTGATCGACCCTATGCGAAGTACGCACAGATTTATGAAAACCCGCAGTCTATCGGTTCCGGGGAATGGCTCTGGTTTGAATTCCCGTTTGCTTACTGGCTGGAAAAGCATGGCTACGACGTGACCTACTGTTCCAACAGCGACATGATTACTCCCGAACATGGTCTGAAATGCAAATCATTTCTCTCGGTCGGCCATGATGAATACTGGGATATCCGGCAGTACGAATCAGTCGTAAAAATGCGCGACGCAGGCGTGAACCTGTTGTTCTTCTCCGGTAACTCGGTCTGCTGGGTGACTCCAATGACCGCCAGTTCAGACGGTCGTCCGAACCGTATCATGTTCCGCGGCGGACCGTACGGCGGCAAGTATAAATATGCGGAAGCACGTGAGCGGGATAACGGACCGTTCCCGCATCGTGGCCCTGATGAAGGCTATTTGATGGGTTCACGGAATGTCGACCCGGTTAACGGCGGCGGTGACTGGGTCTGTGAACTGCCCGAGCACTGGATCTTCGAGAACACGGGCATGAAAAAAGGGGACGCGATTCCCGGTCTGATCGGCTGGGAATACCACGGCGATCCTCCTGCCGACATTCCCGGTCTGGAAGTAGTCGCGAAAGGGACCGCGCTGCAGGGGGGCGTTAATCCGCAGCAGTGGACCGCCACCATTTATCCCGGCCCGAAAGACAACTTCGTTTTCAACGCATCGACGATCTTCTGGTGCCAGGATCTCTCCAGTCCACCCGGCCACATGCTGCCCTGGTCCCACTGGTCGCGTCCGCACGGACCGGATGAACGCGTGCAGCAGATCACGCATAACATCCTGCGACGCGCTACTTCCTGAATCAGACGGTCAGGGATTGAATATCGCAGACAACGCCTCCTGAATCAGGGGGCGTTGTCGTTTTGAGGTTACGAAGTCTGTTGTTCTCATTCACGAACAACAGTGGTTGGTATCGTAAGCTTCAACAGAAATACATCAAATCTTCGCAATTGGTGAAAATTTCGAAATAAAATTTCTCAGGCGGGCATGGGGCGTTGCAGGGGAGGTTCGGCTTCCGTTCTGATTTCAGCAACTCCCAGTTGCTTTTTGGTGGGTGAACCGGGGATGGCGCGGACATTCATTACCCGGTTCAGCGAAATTTTTTTTCAATAAAACGTGCCTGCCCGATACGGTAATTTATCTCGCCTTCATCAAACCTTTCTTATGTCCGGGTATAAGTAGGGGCTGAATTGCTGACGGACTCATTCTCGCGCTCGGCATACGCTTTTTTCCATCGACGATGCCAGCGCCTGGTCCTGAAACAGAGCGAACTCCAGCCCCGATTCTTTCAGGTGAAAGTCCCGAAGTAAAACCGCTTTTTATTATCCCTCCCTTTTTTTCGTGAGGATTTCAGATGTCGTTCACAAACATCCCGCCCCGGCGACGTTCCGGGTTTACTCTGATTGAACTGCTGGTTGTGATCGCTATTATTGCGATTCTGATTGCTCTGCTGCTGCCCGCCGTCCAGCAGGCCCGTGAAGCTGCCCGCCGTTCCACCTGTAAAAATAATCTCAAGCAGTTGGCCATCGGTCTGCATAACTACCATGACACGCATGATGTACTCCCTTTCGGCTGGGATCAGCGGGGCGCTGCCTGGAGTGCCATGATTCTGCCGGCGATCGAGCAGGGAAATATCTACGATACGCTGATCTTTCAGGAGTCGGGAGACGGCAACTGGGACTCCGGTTCTGCCAATACCACCGCTGCGAGCACTTATCTGCCTGTCTTTAACTGCCCGAGTGCCCCGCTGCAGAAGCACTACAATTTCAACAACATTCCCCAGCGTGCCCCGGGAACTTACCTGGGTAACTCCGGTTCAGAATCCAGTTCGGACGATGATTCGACTAAAGAGACCGGTTCGAAATCATTGGAAGAAGTGATTCAGAATGGCATGTTCTATGCCTGCAGTTGTGTCAGTTTTCGCGATGTCAAAGACGGAACTTCGAATACTTTTATCATTGGGGAAACGCAGACCGACCTCGACTTCGGTAAAGATGGTCAGTCAATGGATCACTGGAATATCGGTTCTCCACAGACCGATCCCTGCGGCTGTAATAACGGCACGGGGGGCACAGAATTCTCTGAGTTCGTCGGTTCTACTTATCCGCGGATGAATGCCCGCCGGACCGATCCTTCCGTTAGCGGCCATCTGATGGAGCTCTCGTTTGGCAGCTGGCATTCCGGGGGAGGTCACATGGCGTACGCAGATGGCTCAGTGCATTTCATCTCAGAGAATATTGATAAAACCATCTATCAGGCACTCTCCACCCGCTTTGGTCGAGAAGTGACCTCGAATTAATCGTGCGGATGCGCGTGTGGATTGACGGTCACTCTGCCTCTCTGTTTTAGAGGCACGATCCCTGCTTTGATGATATTCAAATTGCTGTAAGGTGCTGTTATGAAGTTGTTTATGATTGTTAATCGTTGTTCGGTTTCCCTGTGTCTCCTCTCCTGCCTGCTGTTGGCGGCAGGATGTGGGGGATCGATTGATGCTGACTACAGTAAGCTGGATCTGGTCGATGTTTCCGGCACGGTCACACTTGATGGGCAACCTCTTTCCGGTGCGACAGTCGCCTTCGAAGCGCCGGATCGAACTTTTTCCTCAGGAGTGACTGATGCCGGCGGCAACTTTACGCTGATGTTCAATACTGAAAAATCGGGTTGCCTGACCGGACAGAAAACCGTGCGGATCAAATTCGTCTCCGATTCCGAAGCGCCGGAAGGGGAAACCGAAATTGAAGGCGCAGAGAAATCGTCGACAGCGTCCGCACAGAAA
>JAGQQP010000455.1 GCA_020426085.1 Planctomycetaceae bacterium
AGCCCTGCGGGACACCGTTCCTGCAGGGCTTTTTCTTTTTAATCTACAGATCAGCGAATAATATCTTCGAGCGCCGAAAGGGAAACCACTTCCCTTCGCGAGACCAGCGCGCGTTCTCGATTCGCGGCGATCCCGTGCAGACCAATTTTATGAACGTACGTTTCCCGTGTAGTGGTTGTGTCGCGCAGATCGTGCACGTCCGCATTTTCCAGAAACAGGTAATGCTGATCCTGGCCGATCAGCGTTCCGGCGATCACATACAGGCTGGAAAGGTCGACGACGACCGTCTTTCCAATCAGCTGTTCGAGGTATTGGGAATCCTCACTCATCTTCCATTCTGTCCTTATCAAGATGCCGAGTTGTTCTCAGCCGAGGTCGTTAAATCTGCTTATCCATTCTGACTGGATTTCATTTGAAATCAACCAGTGGAGCATCAGGTAGCCGGAAGATTTCAATCGTGGAACGTTCCACGGTAGACGTAGCAGCAAACCCGGGTTGACCATATTGTCAAAATGGAATAAGAGAGGGTTCTCAGAAACCTCTCACATCTTCTGACAGCATTCCCCATACTACTGTTTGTTCCAAGTCATATGATTTCAACTGCTTAGGTCCCTAGTGGTCCGGTAGCTGATGATCGCCTTATTCTGTCTCACATTCGTGAAACGATTGCTGATGAAGAAAACCAACTTGCAAACAGTATCTGCGAAATGGTTCTATGTCTGCCTGCTCTGGTCCGGTCTGTTTCATTCAAACCAGACATTCGCGCAGGAACCCTTGCCTGCAGCAACACGTTCCGAGACCTCACTGCTGCTGATGAAATCCGGCCGTATGGTTTCCGGCGAAATCAGTGAAAGTGCGGGAGGCTATCTCGTTAAAAATCCGACAGGCAGTATGGTGGTCCCGTTTGACAGTGTGCTCTTCGAAGCGAAAGATCTGCATGAGATCTACCTGAAACAACGGGCGGCGATGAAATATCCGACTGCGAATTCACATCTCGATCTGGCCCGCTGGTGCATTACCAATGAGCTTTACGAGGAGGCGAAAAGTGAATTACGCGATGCAATTCGACTGGAACCAAAACGTTCGGAGCCACAGCTGATGCTGCGTCGACTGATGGGGCTTACTGCAGAAAATCAGCCTACGGTCCAGGAAAAGATTCAGGAAACACTCATCAAAAAGCAACTGGAAAGTTCTGACGAGGCGACATCGCTGACCGGTATCTCGCGTGAGCAGTCGGCATTATTTGTACGAAAGATTCAGCCGATCATTCTGAATAAATGTGGGAATGCGAATTGTCACGGCAATGCAGCCCAATCAGAATTTCGATTAACCCAGGTCACACGCCGCTATGGAAATCATCGTTTCTACGCTGAGAAAAACCTGGCAGAAGTGCTACGCTGGATTGACCTGGAAGACCCGCTGCGCAGCCAGCTGTTGGTCAAATCAGAGCAGCAGCATCCTCAACAGGGAATCGTCGTTTATGCTGGTTATGCAGGGCGGAAGCAACAGGAAGTCATTCAGAAATGGGTTGCCGATGTCGTTGCGGATCGAATCAAACAGGACCAGATTCGTGCGGAGCGACTGACAAAGCGGGCTCAACGCCGTACCGGACAGGCACGGGAAAATCTACTGAAACAGGCCGCGGGAATCAAAATGACCGATGATGTACAGCAGGCCGATATGGAAGTGGAACCGGCCCGGTTAAAAGGGGACGTTTCCCTCATTTCCGGTTTCGAACCGAAAAAACTCTCCGATCAGGAAATAAACGAACTGATCAAAGAGAAGCCCGCTGACCCATTTGATCCGGAACAGTTTAACAACGCTGCTGTCCCAGAGTAACGACTTAAATTACTGTCAGCAGCACCAGTTTTCGATGAGCTTGGCAAACTTTTCGGTACCCAGTTCCAGCTGTTCCAGTTCGATAAATTCATCGTGGGTATGAGCCTGACCGATGTCCCCTGGCCCGAAGACGACCATGTTCTTCATTTCGGGAAACAGACTGCCATCGGTTCCATAGGAAACGGTCTTTGCTTCATCTTTACAGGCGATCTGCAGGACTTCGTTGACAAAGGGAGAATTCGGGTCTGTATAAACGGGGGTACCGCCGCACTTGAACTGAAATTCGAGACCACACTTGTCTGCAGCACTGCGGGCCCGTTCTACCAGTTCATCGGGTTCCTGTCCCGGCATGGGGCGGAAATAAACCGTACAGATACTCTGCGGTGGTGTAATATTGACGGCGGCTGTTTTGTCGTTGATTCCGATATTCCAGCCGTTAGTGGGAGGATCGAATTCCTCATTTTGCCAGCGGGGATCGGTCATGCACTCTTCATACAGTTTTTTCATCTCGACGAGAAACGGAATCATCGCCAGGTTGGCATTCACGCCGGTGCTTAAACTGGAATGCGCGGCTCGACCGTGTGAGATCACCTGAAAGCCATACGTTCCTTTGTGGGCATAAACGACTTCCAGTCGTGTCGGCTCTCCGATAATTCCGTGTGTTTCACCGGCTACCATTTCCCGGTACATGGTCGATTTTTCTGCTACGTTGCGGGCACCATGGTAACCGACTTCTTCGTCGGCGGTACAGGTAATGTAGAGCGGGTGTTTCAGGTCGCGATCCACATACTGCTTTGCAGCCGCCAGCATGCAGGCGATGGAGCCTTTCATGTCACAACTGCCTCGACCATAGAGTTTGTCACCCTGGACAGTCGGAGTGAACGGCCCGAATTCCTCGGTGAACCAGGGATCAGCGGGAACGACGTCGGTATGAGCAAAATAAGCCATGCCCCCCTGCCCTGAACCGCGACGACCGATGACGTTGGCTTTCTGTACGCCCTTAGCGTCCTTGTATTCAATGCGTTCGATTTCGAAACCCAGCTCTTTCAGAGCGGCTTCGACGTAATTTGTGACTTCGACATTGGAGTAGCAACTGGTTGACTCAAATTCGACCAGTTCCTTCGTATAGTTCAAAGCATCCATGAATGAGTTCCGCGTATTCTCTGTTGGTTAAGACTTCAGGTGGCGCTGAAAGTGGGAGAGTGTCTTTTCCCACATGACGGGAGACAGCACATGCCCGGCTCCCTCTTCAATATAATAACTAAAGTTTGTTTCTGCATTCATGGCAGCGTAGTTGTTTGCAATTATTTTGACACCACGGCGGACTTCATCAATGGGGCTGCCTCCGTCGAGTTCGCCGAAATTCATATGCAGTGGACGGGGAGCGATCAGAGCAGCGATATCGGGGGTATCGCCGTATTCGTAGATGCCCGGAATAAAATTGGGGAAACAGTGCAGCATGTGTTCGCGATGAATGCCTTTATAAGTCGGCAGACAGCAGTTGCCCACCAGGCATTTGATACGAGGTTCCCAGGGGCCGATGAGCCAGGTGTGTGTCGAGCCCATCGAATGTCCGTAGCAGCCGATTTTTTCATCGACGACTTCGGGGCGGCTCTGCAGAAAGTCGATCGCGCGTTTCATGTCGAGGATATTCTTCCAGGCCATGCATTTGCCGTCGACGACATACCGCAGGAATTCAAAGCGTTCGAAATTCCCCGTTTTGAGTTTGCCCGTGGGATCTTGCCGTTCTTCAAAACAGAGGGCATCGGGACAGAGGACGACGAAGCCCTCTTTCGCCAGGGCAGCTCCGGTATGATGCATCGGGTTACCCGCCAGACCCGCCGGTTCGCTTTTACCCAGATGATACTGCCCGGCATGCTGATGCCAGACCGCGACGGCGGGCGCGGGATGTGCAGGCGAGACCATGTCGGGAATCAGCAGCATGGCAGGAATCGGATCGCCGGCCTCGGCTTCATAGGTCAGCGATTCAATTCGATAGCCATCCTTCTGGATGGTTTCGCGATGTTTGACGTTGAGTTCCGGCGGCGCGGGCCAGTCACCGCCCAGACCTGCTAACAGTTTTTGTTTAAATTCGGCGGGAGCGTTCATCGGGTATACTCCAGGTATCAGCGTTGAAATTGAGGTCAGTCAATCAACCTGGAGTTCTTTATACCCGTAATTTGAGTTCTGATAAAGTAATTAGTAGTAAGATCGTGTCTTCTACCCTTTACTTCTTGATGGTCTCCATCACCTGTTCCGCGAGTTTCTTCACATCTTCGGGGTCAGAGAGG
>JAGQQP010000456.1 GCA_020426085.1 Planctomycetaceae bacterium
AGAGCGTCGTGCTCATGCGGGGAGGCGCCAAACTGGACATCATCGAAATCGGCCAGTTCACACCTCACATGAAAGCCGTCAAATCGCTGGGCCCCGGTCAGGTAGGTTATCTCGTCAGTGGTGCGAAAGAACTGGATAACGTGCACGTGGGGGATACCATCGCCAATCCGCGGAATCTTCCCGAAGCGCCGCTGCCCGGTTATCAGAAACCGCAACAGATGGTGTTCTGCGGCATGTACCCGATTGAAGCGACCGACTTTGAAAAGCTGCGGGAAGAGTTATCAAAGTTGAGCCTGAACGACGCCAGCTTCAGCTTCGTTCCGGAAACCAGTGACGCGCTGGGCTTCGGTTTCCGCTGTGGGTTCCTGGGCATGCTGCATATGGAAATCATTCAGCAGCGACTGGAGCAGGAATTCAATATCGATCTGCTGCAGACCGCGCCGAACGTGACCTATGAAATCCTGGAACGAAACGCAGAGATTCTGCATATCGACAATCCGCAGGATGTCCCCGATGCCAGCCGCATCGATGAATTCCGTGAACCGATCGCGCTGGTCACATTCATTCTGCCCGCCGAAAACATCGGCACGATGATGCAGTTGTGTGCGGATCGACGCGGCATCTACAAAAACACAGAGTACCTGGGAACGAACCGCGCCCAGCTGATTTACGAACTGCCTCTCGCTGAAATCGTGTACGACATGTACGACCGCCTGAAGAGTGCCACCCGCGGATACGGCACCATGGATTATGAAATCATCGGCTTCCGGCCGGCTGACCTGGTGAAGATGGACATCCTCGTCAAAGGGGAAAAAGTCGATGCACTGTCAACTATCGTGCACCGTTCGCAGTCAGAACGTCGGGGACGTGCGCTGGTGAAACGCCTGAAGGAAGAGATCTCCAAGCATCAGTTTGAGATTCCGGTCCAGGCCGCCATCGGCGGAAAGATCATTGCCCGCGAAACGATTAAAGCCCTGCGTAAAAATGTGACCGCGAAATGTTACGGCGGCGACATCACCCGTAAACGAAAATTGTGGGAAAAGCAGAAAGAGGGAAAGAAGCGGCTCAAACAGTTCGGACAGGTCGAGATTCCCCAGAAAGCGTTTCTGGCCGTGCTTGACGCCACCAAGGATGAGTAGCCCGAACGACGATCGTTTACTCCACCTGTTCGAGCAGTTCTTCCAGTTCTTTCGTGCAGGCTTTCATCGAGATGACGGCCTGCTCAAAGTTTGTATGCAGGGATGCCTCCGGTGCATCGATGGCAAACTGATCGGTGGCTTTGCGGAGCTTACTGATTTTTTTTCGCAGCATCTTCAGGTAAGCATCGGGATCATCCACGCGCGTTTCCAAAGCCCGACATGCGTCGAATACAGCCCGGACAATGTGGCTCAATTCCGGAAAGTCTTCCACTTCTTCACTGTGTTTGACAAACGTCCGCACCATCCAGGCATGCGACAGAATAATCTGGCTGCGTTCGACGGCCTGCTCTTTACTTAAAGACATCTCGCATCATTACCCTGATACTCAACCGCGATTTTCCCTGGCACGGAGAACAACTCACGATAAAGTGTTTCCGTGCGCTACGCCTTGAAAATTAACGGTTCGTGGAATCTGTTGCAAGAGTCGGGAATGAAAGTGCCAGCCTCAAGAGGCTTTCGACTAAATTGCCTGGGTGAAATCGTCGCCGTTGTAATACTCGTAGAACAGTCGACCAATTTCGTCACTTAAGCGCGAGAGATATTCTTTCTTGAACTTGGAGAAGGTAATCTCCGAAGTTGCCCGTGGTGCCCGCAGAGGATAGAAGGAGGTGATTTCCTTGCTGTAAAGTTTTTCGCCTTCACCACCTTCATCCATTTCATAAACGGTAACCATCCCTTCCGCACGCCCGCGGTAGAGGTCGGAACTGTTTTCTTCATACAGGCTGTATTTATGCAGCTCGATATGAATGACATACGTCACGTCGAAAGCTTCGCCGATTTCTTCCGGTTTGTCCCAGTCAGGGTTCTCATCCAGCCAGGCACGAATCCGATCGGGATTCACGACTTTGACGCCGTGACTGTGCAGGCGGAACGTGGTGTACTTTGCCAGATCGTTGTGGATCCCATCAAAGTTATATTGCAGTTCAAGAGGTGCATAGCAGACGATGGCAACTGTCACATCTTTATCCGTCAGCGACTTCTGTGTCTGAGAATCAAAGTCCGGCTCGATGGAAGGGGGACCGCCAATCAGGTAGCCGAGGAGAATAAAATAATTACAGCCTGTCAGTGTCGTGCAGAGTACACAGACCAGCGCCAGCTTTGTGATGGTCTGAAAAAACTGTTTCACTACAGATTGTTGATATGAAAAAAATGTCATCGTGTGATCCTTCACAACTCCGAAATTAGACTGTGTCCAGTTTTACTGTAGCGTCTCCAGGTCTATTTTACCGAGTTTATTAGATTGACAGACGCTATGGTTAATTGTGATGCGCTCCAGTTTCTGGTCATCCCAGTCAGAGCAGCCTGCGATCAGATCGGATCGCCTGCATGATAGTTATAGAAGAAGCGACCAATCTGGTCGGCAATCCGATCCAGATATTTTTTCCTGAAGACGGTTTCCGATTCCTGTTCGATCGATACCGGCATATGGCTGGGGTACTCTGACGTGTATTCCACATCAAAGATTTCCAGCCCCCGTTTGATTCCATCAATATCCTGAACCTGATAGGCTGAGATATGCCCGTAAGCTTTACCTCTTAACAGATTGGGACTGTTGGGTTCGCGGTAATCGAATTCGTCAATGTCGACATGGATGATATAGTCGACATCAAAGTTTTCCGCGAGTTCATCGACATCGTTCCAGACACCGCCGTTATCATCCAGCCAGGTGGCGACTTCTCCGGTATCCATGACTTTGATATTTTCGCGTCGCAGTCGATACGTGACCTGCTCCAGCAGATCATAATTCAACGAGGGATAATCGGAGCGAATCGATTCCGGTGTCGAGCAGACCACCAGAACCATTTTCTGATCTTCGATCAGGTCGATTTTCGTCTGCTTGGTGAATTCACAGGTTACCAGCGGGTCACCAAAAAACATTTTGCCCGCCATCACATACAGCGAGCAGCCGCTGACGCTTACCGAAACCAGCAGTAGTAATACGACGGCGCAGCACCGCTGGTGGAACCAGTGTTTGTGATCGTTCGTCATAATATTTCGCATCTTTCAGCCATCCTTGGCTTGAACCGCAGAGAGTTTTCGAGATTGGATATTTTTGAAGGGACAGGAAATCTCGCCGGGAATCCAGTGAGATCTTATTTTAAAAGTTCAGTCGAAATGCCCACTCGATGACAGTAATCGATACCAGACTACAGATCAGCCAGAGCAGACAGGTTTCAGGTTGGGAGACCAGCCAGTATCGCCTGGAATAGACACTGATCCAGGACCAGGGAATCATTACCAGGCAGATGACTGCCAGAACCAGACCGGAGGTATTGGCCTGGGCAGACTGACGGATCTGACCTCGAACAAAATGTGAAAAGGAAGTTGTCATCCCACAACTGGGACAGGGAATGGAGAATCGAGTTTTTATAACACAGGGTGCAAAACCAAGTTTTTGATGTGTACCAAATCCACGTGAATCCGGTGTGATCTGAATGGCCACTCCAAAACCTGCGATCAGAAACAGACTCCAGCCGATCAGCAGTAATCGTATTTTCCATCCGATGGGAGTCCCCGGATGCAGATTACGGAATGCTGACAGGAATGAACTGTCTGTCGATTTGGCCGTAGGTTTTAAATTGGAATTCATATTGAGAAATGAGAGAAGCCGATGTTTATCAGTTCTATTATTTTACTGCAAGACCATTTCGAGAAATAAGTCTTTCGCAACGGTTTCTCGCCTGTTCTACTGCGGTCCGCTCCAGAGTCCCTGGTAAACTTCGACGGCAGGACCTGTCATAAACACTTCATCGTTGTCAGCCCACTCCAGACGTAAATCGCCACCTGGCAAGTGGATAAGTACATTTCTTTCCGATCGACCGGTGAGCACTCCCGCGACAGCAGAAGCACAGGCCCCCGTGCCGCACGCCTGCGTTTCTCCTGAACCCCGCTCCCAGACACGCATCTTGAGCTCGGCTGGTGAA
>JAGQQP010000457.1 GCA_020426085.1 Planctomycetaceae bacterium
ATGTTGTCATCCCTCTGTTTAAAAAAATCTGTTGTAGTCAACAACTCTGGATATTTTAAGACTGTCTGCCGTGAACCATTTCCTTCAATTTTTCTCAGCTTCTTCTGTTTTTGGCTTGCGCTGCACTGTTACTTCGATTTCACCACGGTTATCTGCCAGTGCATTCCAGGCGTCGTTCAATCGAAAATAAATTGTTCCACTCACGGGAGCCATCCAGCTGGCCTGTGCACCCAGCGGATATTCTTTCAGAATCGCATTGGGATGGGTCAGTTTCATCTCCGAATCCGGTCTGATCATCATCGTCAAACGTCCCAATGGCTGACCGTTGAAATACTGGAAGCTGATCCCATCCGCGGTGCTCTCCCAGGGCTTTGGTTCTTGAGCCAGCGTAAAGCGCCCGACAGCGCTGATATCATAGTTGATTCCCTGCTCGACACGAATTCCACTCGACTGCCAGCCCTGTTGACTGTTTACCTTAGTTGTCGCGCTGGAATCAGGCCGAAGCGTTTCACCTGCAGTAAAAGTTACTGCCGCATTTTTAAAATCGTAGCCTGGTTGCAGATTGCGGGCGAACAGCATCCAGGCATCATTCAGGCTGGCATAATCATCCCCCAGCATGTCCTGGATTTTTTTCGAGAACTCGTTCCCCTGCATGTGATGAGCCAGCTCGCGAAATGGTTTCCCGTAGACGGGATGCTTATCAAAAAACTGACATAAGGTCCAGGACCAGGCGTAGGCTTCATTATTGTATAAAAAATTAGCCGGATGAAATTGCATGACGTCCTGCAACGGTCTGGGAGGTGCCTGTTCTACCGCTTCTTCAATCAGAGTGATCCGTCCCAGTCCACCAAAATCATTTTTATTATGAGGCATCACGTTGAAATGAATCTTACCGTCAGCATCTGTAGTATGGGTTGCCATGGATTCTGCGATGCCCTCCAGATACCAGACCGGAGCACCAATGTCCCCCATGATCATGCTGTAACAATGCGTGTATTCATGAATCATCAGATGGCGGAGATAATAGGGCTGACTCTGGGCGTCCATCCAGAACTGCGCCCCCTGATGCCGACCATTCACAATCGCAGGAAGGGAATCCAGAATCACCCCCGCTTCCTTGAACAGAGCCCGGTTCTGCATGATGTAACCGGTGACCTGAAACTCGGTCCCTTCGCGATCGGGAGGCAGCGGGCCAAAATAGTCAACCAGTGCAGCATAAGCCTGATCGATGACCGGCGGCAGTGTCCTGGCTATCTCTGGATCTATATCGGTATACAGTTTCAGCCGTGGAGATTCGTAACAGTGAATCCCCAATAACTCCAGCCGTTGATTATTATGGACGGGCCTTTGATCACTGGGGCGGTAGACGGTCTGATCCGGTTCCGGACGATTGGAACTGGCAGTCGTTGTCGGTACCGGAGTTTTTTTCGGCTGCGGGGTTTCCGGTTTTACGGTTTCCGTCGGAATCGTTTTTTTCATTCCCGAAGTTTTGGCCGGTGGATCAGCCACGACAACCACGGTTTCTTCAGCAGCCTGCGGCGGCTTTTTTTCAGAACCGCATGCGGCAAGCAGACAGGAAGCGATTGCCAGCAGGCAATAAACGCGGCCTCTGAAACCGTCCGACATGGAAACAAGTCTATTCATATCAACTATCGTGTTCAGTTTTTGTTTCGGGTTTGAATCAACGCTGATTGACCTGACTATTGTGACTGATTACACGACTGGAGTCGAGGAACAATTCAATGTGTGCCTGAGTTGATCAATCTGATCATTTATATCAGAATGATCAGAACAGTTCCTGATGGCTGAAATAGCAGCTGTATCTTATCTTACGTAAGATCAGTGCCGAATGGTGAATCGTTTCTTCGTTTTTCTTACACAGGATCAGCTCCATGAGTGCTTTTCGTTACAGTCTGAATGCCAGCACAATCCGTACGACTCCGCTGCTTGAAAAAATCAGCGTGACGGCAGAAGCCGGTTATGAAGGGATTGAACTCTGGTTTGATGAAGTCGAAGAGTATCTGGCCGCGGGGGGAACACTGGATACGATTTCTGCTGCCATTCAGAAATCGGGACTGGCAATCCCCACGATGATCATGCTGCGCGACTGGTGGTCTGCATCGGAAGCAGAATACCCGGCTGTCTTTGAAACCTGTCTGAAACGCATCAGGATTGCAGCACAACTGGGAGCGGAATACGTTATTGCCTGTCCGCATCGTGAAGTCCCCGATTACAATCTCGGCGGCAAACGCTATCGGGAACTGCTTGAAGCCGGTATCGAAGCAGGGGCCAAACCGGCAGTCGAATTCCTGGGCTTCGTCGAAGCCGTGACGAAAATCGAAGACGCGTTGCAGGTCGTCGAAAAATCGGGACATCCCCAGGCGACCCTGGTTCTCGATCCGTTTCATGTATTCCGTGGCGGTGGCAGCATGGAAACGATCTCCCAACTGAAACCAGAACAGATCGCGATTTCCCATTTCAACGACGCCGTCGATACGATTCCCCGTGAAGAACAGATGGACCCGGATCGAGTATTACCCGGTGATGGTCACATCGACCTGACCCGTTACTGCCAGCTCTTAAAACAGATCGGCTTTAACGGCTGGCTTTCACTGGAACTGTTCCGCGACGATCTCTGGCAGCAGGACCCGCTCAGTGTCGCCCGACTCGGTCTGGAACGCATGCAGACGATTGCCGAAAACGCCTGATCGGTCTCGGCACACTGGTTTGTATTCATCGATATTTAGTCTTTCCGGCTGGCTGCGACAAAATCGGCCAGTGTGTCCAGGTTCCGGATGAAGACGCGGGTATCAATGATGCGCAGATTCTCTTTGTCCGATGCCTTGAGATCCCCCTGTCTCAACCAGGCTCCCTCTGAGTTCAGGGAATCGATGGCTGATTTTGCCTTTGCCGTCAACGAAGGGGTCAAACGAACGCGACGTGTGGGAAATCGCATGGAAGCCAGTTTCTCAGGTGAATCATCCAGCAGCCTCTGGTAACGGCCTTCGAGTGAATCGACGCCCGATTTAATAATGAAACCGTAGTGAGTTGGCAGATCATTGTCTTTATACGTCAACTGATACTTTTTCGTAAAATACAACGGACGATTGGTTTTCAGCTCATAAAACCGTGCCAGCTTTCCATCAGGCAGTTCCGACTTCTTCAGATAAGCCAGTGCCGGCGGAATGGGCTTCAGATATTTTTTATCGCCTGTATAAATATAGATCTGCATCAGAGTTTTGATAATGCCCTGTGACTCGCCCCCGGTTACGGCAGGGGGTTCGAACTTCCGGGCCCAGGCTGGTTGCATCTGGCTGTTATACTGCTGTGCCCAGGCTGGTTGGGGTTCGGGCATCTGCGCCAGGATGATAAAGTCTCCGGCTTTCAATGCAGCCTGCTGATAGCGTTCATCCTGATACACGTGATGTGCCAGAAACATGACGCCTACCAGATCCTCAATCAGATTGTCGTTGAACGTGTAGTAATCGAGATATTTTTTCTTAGGGAATTCACGTGACCAGCTTTCCGGATAATTTGCTTTGATGACCGGGTAATCTTTGGGATCAGGCGGACTGTCGAACCGTTGCGGCCAGCCTCCATTAGGATACTGGGCTTTCAATAATGCATTCAGCGCATACATGGCTGCTTCGTGAATGGGTTGATCTTTAAATTTCAGTTCCTGATCGATCAGAATTAAGAACTGTAAGGCAGCCTGTGTTGTATTATCATCCAGTGTGGTGGTATTGCGTGCTTTGGGCCCGCCTCCATTCACCCGATATTGATAGGCTTTCCGATCTTCGAAATCGATATAATAATTCCAACCCCCCGATTTCAACTGACCATTGACCAGCGCCATCGCCGCTGCTTTCGCTGCTTCCAGTAAATACGGTTCTCCCGTTTTCTGATAGGCTTTGAGATAAGCTTCGCCCACACTGGGGGTTCCCGGAGGCTGAACCCATACGCGGGAAGCAGGCGCCTGATTTTCCCCTTCCCGTTCTTTGAGATCCTGACTGTACAGCCAGAGATAACCGCCTTCAGTGGAAACCTGGCTTGTAAAATATTTTGTTGCTTT
>JAGQQP010000458.1 GCA_020426085.1 Planctomycetaceae bacterium
ACCAGCGGCCTCTCTATTATAGGGCTGTACAGCAGGTTGAGGGCAAGTCATCTTGCTTCGGATTCTAATTCGTACTCCGAGATTTTTTTATGCAGCGTGTTCCGGTTGATCCCCAGACGGGTTGCCGTCTTGGTCTGGACCCCCTGACACGACCTTAAAACCTGCAGAATCACTTCTTTTTCCACAAGTGATACAATCTGAGTATGGACATCGGTAGACGACTCCCCCACTCGCTGCAGTTCCATATTCACCAGATCACGGCACATCGTCTCCGGATCCTGTGCTTTAGACGGGAGTGAACGTGCAATGGATTTTCCGGTGACATGTCCGGGCAACAGGTCCAGTGAAGGACCATCCAGCCCCGAAAGCACGATCAGACGCTCCACATAGTTCTGCAGTTCGCGAACATTTCCAGGCCAGGAGTAATTCTTGAAAGTCGATAACACTTCTTCAGAGAATTCCGGCAGTGGAATTTTCTCTTCAGCAGAAAACTGCTTGGCAAAAAAGTGAACCAGCTCGGGAATGTCTTCCGCACGTTCCCGCAGAGGAGGCAGGTTAATCGGTATCACGTTCAGGCGGTAATATAAGTCCTCTCGAAACCGTTCTGCTTCGATTTCATCCAGCAGATCGCGGTTCGTGGCAGCGACAATGCGACAATCGACCTGAATGGATCGCGTATCACCGACTCGCTCAAATTCGTGTTCCTGCAAAACCCGTAACAGCTTGACCTGCAGGGTAAAACTGACGGAGTTGATTTCGTCCAGGAAAATCGTTCCCCCATGAGCCGCTTCAAAACGGCCCGTACGATTTTCGACCGCACTGGTAAAGGCCCCTTTGATGTGCCCGAACAATTCGCTTTCCAGCAGACTTTCACTGAGCGCGCCACAGTTCACACGAATAAACGGACCGGTGGCGCGCGGACTGAGTTCATGAATCGCGCGGGCAATTAATTCTTTACCAGTCCCCGTTTCTCCCGTTAATAACACAGTAGACGACGTGGCAGCAGCGCGGCGGGTCAATCGATAGATATTCCGCATGGCCGGGCTTAAACCGACCATATCTTCTAAAATGGGGCGATCGTCTTCCATTCTTGCTTTTGGAAAATCCTATTCATTCACAGGGAAAAAGTATCAAAGAGGCAACTCAGTAAGGTATTGGAATCGCAAAAGCTTTCCGATAACTGGCTTTCCGAAAGAAATCGAAACTCCCTGTTAACCAGCATGAAAAAATTGCAACTACATGCTCAAAAAGATGGCGAACGCAGTGATATGATATTCTGATGCGGAGGAAGAGAAAAGAGGTAGACCTGTTTTTTTTATAAATCAACAGTATTTGATCAGACCAGACCGCCAAAACCATTAGCCATGCACTTTTTTTAAGCAAAGTGCACACAATAATCGCACATCATTCCGAACTTGAGACGGCAGTGACTTCCGGAGTGACCTGAGCGTTCTGCGAATCGACGAGCACGACTTTCGGTTGGTGCTGGCGCGCTTCTTTCTCTTTATACTCGGCATAACTGGCGATGATCACCAGATCCTGAGGTTTCACCAGATGGGCGGCGGCACCGTTGATACAGATCACGCCTGAGCCGGGCTCGCCAATGATGGCGTATGTGGTCAATCGAGTCCCGGAAGTGATATTGTAAATCTGTACCTGCTCGTATTCGACGATATCGGCAGCGTCCATGAGTTCCCGGTCAATGGTCACGCTGCCGTTGTAAGCCAGATTCGCTTCAGTAACCGTTGCCCGGTGAATTTTTGATTTCAATAAAACGCGCTTCATCATTCTTAACCTGAAAGAAGTTAGACTTCTTTTTAACTGGATACAGTCTCAAAGGATCGGCGTATACTAACCATTCGCCTTAATGATAATCAAGAATATATCCATTTGATCACAAGATGGTATTTTCAAGTCTGTATCTGCACTGGACCTGAAACCGGATCCTTAATTCTATTATAGTCAGCCCCCTCTTCGTTTCCATCACTATTACGAATCCAGGGCTCATCTGCCTGGGCTCCCATTGCACGTGCATAGAGATAGAAATAGGTGGGAATCAGGAACAGCACCAGTACCGTCGCCAGCATCAGACCAAAAATCAGGCTGGCAGCCATCGGGATAATAATCTGTGCCTGAAAGGAAGTCTCTTTCAGAATTGGTGCTAATCCGACAATCGTCGTCATGGAAGTCAGCAGCACAGGCCGAAAGCGACGACGCCCCGCGTCGATCAAGGCTTCGCGTAATGGGAGGCCGTCTGCAATTCGATGGTTAATAAAATCGATTAGAACAATCGAATCGTTGACCACGACACCTGTCAAAGCGACCAGACCGAACAGTGAAAACAGCGTTAGTTCCATTCCCAGAATCGCATGGCCGAATACGGCACCGATAATTCCCAGCGGTATAATTCCCAGAATAATCAACGGCTGCACGTAAGAGCGAAATTCCACAGTCAGCAGCGCGAACATGGATGCCAGAGCGATCATCAGCCCCACAATCAGACTGTTGACCGATTCATCCGTCTGTTCCTGCTGCCCTTCCCAGCGGACATTGACATTCGGGTAGTCTGCGAGTAACTGATCCATAAAGCCTCCCGACTTTTTGAGAGACTTGACGATCTCGCGTGCATTCCCCTCTTTTTCATTCAAATCGGAAGAAACGGTAATAGATCGCTGCTGATAGATTCGATTGATTTCTGAGTAGCCGCGTTTCACCGTCACATCTGCCAGTTCTGTCAGGGGACGTTCCGCTCCATCACCGGTGCGAATCCGAATGTCATCGAAACTCGATAAGGATTTCCTCTCTTCTTCCGGATAACGCACCATCAGCTTAACTTCGTGACGTCCCCGCTGCAGACGCATCACCTCTTCACCATAGTACGTGGCGCGAACCGTCTCTGCGACATCAGCCAGGGGAATTCCCATCGCCCGTGCCTTGTCTTTAATCTTGATTTGAAATTCCCATTTACCAGGACTGGAATCGTCGTTGACATCTTTCACACCCGGATAGGTTTCCAGTTCCCGTTTGCAGGCTTCGACGGCCGCCTCCAGTTCTGAGATATGTTTCCCATCTGCCAGCAGTTTGAATTCAATTGGTTTGCCTCCCGGTCCCATGGAAGGCGACTTGAAAGTCAGTCGGTCGACACCCGGAATTTTCCCGACACGCTCTCTCCACATATCGAGGATCTCTTCACTGCCCAGCGTGCGTTCCTCAGCTTCTACAATCTCGACACTGACTTTTCCGACATGGCTCCCCTCAACAGATCCTCCCGGATTTGCTCCTGATTCATCGCGCGTTCCGAAACCAACGTTCCGTCTCACAAGCTTGATCAGGGAATTGCCATACTCCTGCTGATATTCTCGATCCAGGGCTTCGAATTCTTCCTGTATTCTCCGGGTCGTCTCTCCAGTAATCGATTGCGGGGTTCCGTCCGGATATTCAACCGTTGCTTCAATCATGCGGAAATCGGTCTTGGGAAAAATATTGAACGGCGCGAACCCGCCCATAATCAATCCTGCAGACAACAGCATCAAAGCCCCGGCGACCGCCAGAGCCGACGAAGGATAATTCAACGCCGCTTTGAGGACAGGCAGGTAACAGCGGTCAATAAACCATTCCAGTTTGCGACTGACAAATCCCGGTTCCTGCTTCTGAACTCCCCCGTCCTGCGGCTGTTTCGCATGTGCCAGGTGGCAGGGAAGAATAAACGTACTCTCCATCAGTGAGATCAACAGCATGGCAATCACCGCGATCGGCATCACCGCGATGAATTTTCCCATAATTCCGGAGACGAACAGCAGAGGCATGAAAGCGATCACTGTCGTAGAGACCGAGGCGCAGACTGACGGCAATACTTCGGTGGCACCATCAATGGCGGCGGTGACAAATGATTTTCCCATCTGTCGATGTTCATAAATATTCTCGCCTACCACGATCGCATCGTCGACAACAATCCCCAGCGCCATCAGGAAGGCAAACATCGAAAGCATATTTAATGTCTGTCCCGTGTAGAACAGAACAATACAGGCACCAAACATCGAAATCGGAATCCCCAG
>JAGQQP010000459.1 GCA_020426085.1 Planctomycetaceae bacterium
CTTCTGATCGTACTACAGTCAAAGCCGTCGATGATTCCGTCGAGGAATTAAAAGACAGCACAGTGGTAGCCATGGTCAACGGGACACCGCTTTTTGTCTCAGACATTCTTGGAGTCTATGAATTTCAACTGAAGCAGGCTGAACAGAGAATGGAGCCTGAAGAATATCAGAAATTACGCACCGCTCTGGTGAAGCGTGATCTGAAAAGTCACATTGACCGGCAGTTGCTGATTCATGAGATGAAAACCACTCTCAAAAAAGAACAGCTGGAGATGCTCCAGGAACATCTGGATAAAGCGTTTGAAGAAGAAAGAGTTCCCGAACTTCAAAAGAGTGTGGGAGCTGGCTCTCCTCAGGAACTCGAAGAAAAACTGAACCAGCAGGGCCGTTCGCTGTATTTTGAGAAAGATCTGTTCACAAAGCAGCAGTCTGCTCTTCAGTTCATGGCTGTCAAAGCGAAAGCAAAAAATGATTTCAGCCGCGAAGAAGTTCTGGCGCGTTATAAATCCAATATTCAGGATTATGCCTACCCTGCAAAAGCACGTTGGCAGCGAATTCGGATCAGCTATGCAAAGCATGGCGGTAAAGACAAAGCTGTTGGTGTCCTTGATGAAGTAATTCATAAATTGCAGGCTGGAGAAGATTTTGGTGCGTTGGCGGAAAAATATTCAGATGGGCCACGAGCTGATAAGAAAGGACAATGGGGTTGGACCGGCAGAGGCAGCTTGGCTGAATCAGACGTTGAAGAAGCACTGTTTCAGTTACCCATTGGACAGACCAGTCAGGTCTTTGAAACGGATAATTCTTTTCAGATCGTAAAAGTTTTAGATCGGAAAGAGGCAGGGCACACACCATTTGCTGATGTGCAGGAGAAACTGGAGCAATCCATGATCAATGATGCCCGTATGAAAGCAACCAGAGAAACCCTCGACAAACTCTACAAAAAAGCAATCATCGAATCGATGTTTGAATACGAAACAACAGATGAAAAAATTACAAATTAAGCGGCCCTGTGAAGGGCAATCATGAAGCTCAGGTTAAGATTTGCTTCATGAAATACAGACTGAAAAAGTATTTTGAAAACCATGCAAATTAAATTGAAATATTTGTCAAAATCATATTGACCTGAATTCGGTAAATCGATTATTACCCGCACACACTTCTCTCTACTCTCAAAAAATCAAATCACACTATCATTTCTCTGACAATCGTTTGTTAAATTTTGCCTGATGGCAAACATTCAATAGCGTTTCGTTTTTCTGGAATCCTGGTTGGTCCTGCAAAACTCGTATGGCACTAAATTCAGAATTCGGACTAAAATCCTACCCATAGATAGATAGCGAGTTGGAAGTCATGATGACTCCTCAAAAAAAACATAATCACAGTTGGTGTTCTGGCTTGAAGGAGGGACCTACATTGGGCAAGGCATTTGGAGTACTGGCCTGTACGACGTTGATCGCAGCGTCGATGTGGCTGGCCAATCTCGGCAACACGACCAGGAAGGTCGCTGCTGATGTCGAGAATAACGGTCAGTCTGTTTCTGGGCGTCAACTACGCTCAGCTCGTTACTACCTGAGTCTCGGGACTCAGTACTATGAACGAGGACAATACGCCGAAGCGGTAGAGGTGCTCGAAAAAGCCTCTGTCTCTCCGGGACGGCTGTCTTCCGCCGAGTTCCGCAAAATGAACGAGTACCTGGGCAGGGCTCGGACAAGGGCGGCTGCTCCCCGGAATAAACAGATTGTCCGAGCACAGTCTCCCGCATCCGACACCGAATTTGCGACAGGCTTTTCGAGTCCTTCCGGAAGATCTCCAGAAGAACAGAAGCAACTGGCTCGACAGTTACTTCAGTCCGCTCGTGAAGATATTAAGCTGAATGAACTGGCCAAAGCCCGTCAGAAGGCAGGTCAGGCTGCAGCCATGCGACTGGAATACGGTCCGTTTGAAGAACGTCCCGAACAGGTTCTCGCAGCCATCGCTCGCGCGGAACAACGCATGCAGAAAAATGCTCCTGTTCAACAGGCGGGAGGATTTAATACTCAGAACTCACAGATTGTTCAGGTCGCCGGTATTGAAGAACCAGCGGGAAGCAATCCCTTCTCACCTTCCGCTGCAAATCCTTTTGATGGCAGCCAGGACAGAAAACTGACTGAAAAAGAGCAGGCTTCCGTACTCCTCCAGCAGGCTCGACAGTCATTAAATGCTGGTAACTATGATGATGCCCGCACACTCGCTTTGCAGGCTCAGGATTACGACGTTGCCTATAAACTGTTTGAAGAACGCCCACAACATATTCTGGCTGAAATCGAACGTAAAACCGGTACCAAAATTTTCGCCGGTAAATCAGAGCCAGCACAACAGATTGCACAGTCTCCCGCCGCTTCCTCTGACAAAGAACAGGCTGCACGACTGCTGAAACAGGCTCGCGCAGAACTGCAGACAGGTCGACTGGATTCCGCACGGGCTCTGGCACAACAGGCCAGTCAGCTGGATGTTGCCTATCGACTGTTTGATGATCGTCCGGAACTGGTACTCGACGAAATTAAACGAGCCCAGTCTGGTGCAGGTTCACTTGCTGCTTCAGGAAATTCGGGTTCTACCCAGATGACTGCAGCTGAGGGAGCTACCAAAGAACAGGCTACTGAATTATTACGTCAGGCTCGCCTGGATATCAAGAAACGAGATTTTGCAGGGGCTCGTCAGAAAGTTCAACAGGTTCAGGGAATGAAAGTTTCATACGATCTGTTTGACGACCGCCCTGAACTGGTGCTCGCAGCCATCGATCGTATCTCCGACGAAGCTGCTACCATTTCCGGTATCAAAGGTCTGCAGCAGAATCAGGATGCGATTCGTCCTCGAATCAACCGCCTGATGGAACAGGCACAGGTTGCTCTGCAGCAGGGTAATAAAGATGAAGCGTTGATGCTGGCCTCCTCTGCTCAGAAGCTGGCAGAAACGCTGAATATTGAATTTGCTTCCACCAGCGAATCTCCTTCTGCTTTCATCAAGCGAGTCGGAACCAGTACGGAAAACAAATTCAATCCAGGCAATACCGCCAGTGAAATGAACAACCCTGAATATGCTCGTAAGCTGGTCGCAGCAGCCCGAAACGATTTAGCTCAAGGGCGAATCGAAGAGGCTCGACAGAAAGCCGAAGCAGCTCAACAGGTAGATACTGCTTACAGTCTGTTCGAAGATCGTCCCGAACAGGTTCTGGCTGATATCCGCAATATGGCCGGACAACCGGGCGGACTTTCACAGGAACAGCTGTATGCAGCAGAAAATGAACGTAAAAAACAGATCTCACAGAAACTGGTTGCCCAGGCAAGAACTGATCTGAAAGCCGGTCGATTCGACTCTGCACGGGTGAATGCCCAGGATGCTTTGAGAGTCGGTGTCGAATTCAAACCGGGCGAAGACAGCCCACAGGCGATCCTGCGAGACCTGGAATCACGTATGGTTGCACAACAGGGACAGGTTGCCCAGATGAAGAAGAATGATGCCAGCGAAATCGCTGTGATTCATCCTGGTGCCTCTGCTCTGGAACTGTATAACCTGGGTATGCAACGTCTGGCTGAAGGTAATCGGGAAGCTGCTTACCAGTCATTCCTGGCCGCCTATCAGTCAGGTGAAAAACTGGACAATCATCGTGCACAACAGCTGCAGGATGCGGTACGGGAACTGGCACCTTCACGGGCAGATAAGATCCGCCTGGTGAAGAACCAGAGTGCTTCAGACGATCCGGCTGCCGACTTGCAGGAACCCAGCACCATTGATCTGGTCCAGCAGAAACAGGCGATTGAGTTCAGCCGCCTGCGATCTGATGTGCTGAATGCCATCTTCAAAGCTGAAAGAATGCGTGAATCGGCTCCGACCGACGCGTTGAGTATTATTGATCAGACCATGGCGAAAGTTGAAAGCTCCAGCCTGGATAAAAAATCAACTGCCACTCTCATCGGATCTCTGCAGCGGACACGCGAGTCCATTGACTCGTTCCGCAAGCAGGTCGCTCCTCTGGAAGAGCTGAAAAAGCAGAACCAGGAAGTCGAAG
>JAGQQP010000045.1 GCA_020426085.1 Planctomycetaceae bacterium
CTTCTGTCTGTCGGATGCCAGCTGAGAACGGGATTCAACCGCTGTTAAGAATCTGGGATTTGCAATCTCTGAATTCCGGTAAAGCGGGCGCAGAGCCCATTGTGGTGCAGATCTCCGAACCGAAGTTTACGCAATCAATGGCAGCGGCATCTCCTCCAGCAACTCCGAAACGCTCTGGTTTCGCTCCTCAACCCGTAAAACCTGCTCAGCCCGCTGAATTGTCAGCTGATCAAAAGAAACAGGTCGAAGCCTTTAAAGCCATTCTGAAACCGGACCAGAGCTTTGCAGGTAAGTGGACCGTCGCCAAATTGAATGGCCGCATCGCATTAAAAGTGGTGAAAGGGCCAACCGATGATGTCTACGAAGTTGTGTTGTATGATCCGAGTCGCGTATCGGAGACGAAGTCGTTTGAGGCCGCGTTTGTTCCAGACAAAGACAAGCTGTTCCTGGAATTAACGCCGATAAAAGGCTCGGGAGTTGATAAGACACCGTCCCGGGTTCCCAAAACCTATAACCTGCTGTTGATCCCTGATATGCGGACTTATCGATTCATCCTGGATAAGACAACCCTGATTGGCATGGACACCCTGGGAATCAATTACCAGTTGTTTCAGCAGTAGATGAAGGGAGGCATGACAACCAGGGCTCCCAAGCTGGTCGGCAAGCTGGCGGACGGACATTCCATTGTTTAATATGGACGCTTGACCTAATTCAATACCGTCTTGTATTCATACTGGATCACCATCATGAAATCACGCGCCGCTTCGATTTGTCTCGTCTCCCTGTTCCTGCTGCAGACCGTTCTCAGCCCTGTCTCTGCGGAAGAAACCAAAACCATTGCTCCCCTGCAGCTGCCGCAGGTCGAAGCTTCCGATCATCCTCCGTATTACAGCACCACCTACGAACAGCCAAGCGATCCGAAAGAGGGGCAGCTGCAGATTGGTGTGACCTATACGCTGTGGATTCCGGAAGGGCTCAAAGAAGTACGGGGCATCATCGTGCATCAGCATGGATGTGGTTCCGGTTCGTGCACGGGCAGCGTGACTGCGGCCCACGATCTGCACTGGCAGGAACTGGCGCGCAAGAACGGCTGTGCCCTGCTCGGTCCCAGTTTCCATCAGGCAAAGGAACAGAACTGCCGCCTGTGGTGTGATCCGCGAAATGGTTCGAACAAAGTGTTTGTCGAGTCGCTGCAGAAGCTGGCGGAAAAATCGGGTCATCCCGAAGTCGCTACCGCTCCCTGGTGTCTGTGGGGTCATTCGGGAGGCGGGTTCTGGTCGAGCCTGATGCAGATGCAGTACCCGGAACGGATCGTGGCGATCTGGTTTCAGTCGGGAACCGCCTACGGTTACTGGACCAATGGCGAAATTACGGCTCCCGAGATCCCCGCTGCGGCGATGCAGATCCCCATGGTGGCGAACCCGGGTCTGAAAGAAAAAGAAAACAAACGCTTCAGCCGCGCCTGGACGGGCAGCCTGGCGATGTTCAAAGACTACCGCGCTAAAGGGGCACCGATCTGTTTTGCCCCCGATCCCCGCACAGGTCACGAAACCGGCGACTCACGCTACCTGGCAATCCCCTTCTTCAACGCCTGCCTGCAACAGCGTCTGCCTGACAAAGTGGGTGCCCCCTTAAAAGCCGTGGAGATCAGCAAAGGCTGGCTGTCGCCGCTGCTCAGTGAAACCATGCCGGTCCCTTACGACCAGTTTGATGGAAATAAAGCGGAAGCCAACTGGCTGCCCGACAAAGCGGTCGCGATCGCCTGGCTGGACTTCGTCAAAACCGGTGCAGTCAGTGACAAAACGCCGCCCCCTGCGCCCACCGATGTCAAAGTTGATGCTTCGACGGGCACGATCACCTGGAAAGCGGGAACCGACTTCGAGAGCGGCATCCAGGCCTTCCTGATCGAACGTGACGGCAAACAGATCGGTCAACTCCCCGAAAAACCGACCAACCGTTTCGGTCGCCCCCTGTTCCAGAACATGAGCTACGGCGATACCCCGGTGCTGCCACTGCAGAAGTTCGAGTACGTCGACAAAACCGCGAAACCGGGGAAGACATATCAGTACAAAGTGATCGCGGTGAATACCGCGGGCGTGAAATCGGAGTAGTTTTTTTACTACCACGAAAAGTACGAAAACACACGAACTTTTGATTCGGGAAAGGGATTAATGATTCACAGGTCAATCCTGAACAAAAACCTATAGCACATACACATGCTTTTCGTGGGATGCTATGGATAGCATCGATTCAAATCGTTCGATTGATTCTGAGTCACAGGTGTCTTTGAATTTTTCCAATTGATTGAGTAGTTCAGATGCATCTTCCCAAGACACAGTAATTTCGCTGACATCTGTTTTAGGATACGAAATCCCAGTCACAGGGCTTTTATATTCGGACTCAATATAGGTTATAAGACAAGCAGCATTATAGGTTTTGTATAACAACCCTTCTGAGGATTTTTGTGGTGTGGCACTTGCGACTTTAAACATTAAAGTTCGATGTACTCCCTCGACATCACGAAAAGAAATACCTAACGAGCCACCATCTCGATAGATCTGCGTGCGAATAACTTCGCGAATATCAATTTCCATGATTTCTGCCACAATCAGAAAGAAGTCACCAAACTGCCGATGAACATCCAGACAAGATACACTGTATAGCAGACAAACATGCCGGTAAACTCAAATTTAAAACTAACAGGAAAACGAATTTGAAAGTGGGGTGTCATGTCTTAATTCAAACGAGAATGATACTACCACGAAAAGTAAGTTGCGCCGTGTTCATCTGCAGGTTCTCAAATCACATCTGATAGAATTCCTGCAGGGCGGAAACTTAAATTTCCTGCCTGCCTTTTAGATGCATCGGGTGTGGTGTTGTCACAGCAGTCTGTCACTGGAAAGCATTTTGCAGCGGCGACCTCCTGCCCGCTGCGCTCGGCCCGAATTATATTCGGGCTTACCCTTTTCTTTGTCATCAACCATACAGGATTAGCCGCGGTTCATGCAGACTTCGGTGTTAAACCGGGGCTAATGCCCTGCGGCTAATTTAGTTTGTTCTATGGTTAAGAGTGGGAACACTATGCTTAATATTGGCACTTTCATTTTACGGTTGCTTGCGACAACACCGAATTCTATTTGGGGCAACCCGGTTTCTGCCTGGTTCAGGATCTGCATCAGGGGTTGCCTTGTTTTTGTTGATTTATTCTCTGGAAGGACAGGCAGGAGTCAAGATGTGCTGAAATGGTTTTTGTGGCGATACATGATGATAGATAACTGGTTCCTGGATGAGAACCGGTTACTTCGTTGTGAACATGGGGCGAAGTGTGTCGACCCGCAGTCGGTTATGCGCTGTTATTTTTCAAATCGTGCTGAAACCAGCGGGTTTTGTGGTGCTGATTTTCGCAGTGGTTCACGCGGTTCACTCGATTTTTTCTCGCCAACGCGCGCGACACACTTGAGTGCAAAAGGATGCGCATCGGCGGGCAGCAGTCAAGGCCGGATTCTTCAGTTGTGGAACGGATACGCAGTGCGCCGTTTATTCACCGGGATAGCGGTCCCAGCGGTAGGCCAGCTTCGAGTTTTGCCAGAAAACCTTGTCGAGCGCCGACTGACCTTTGTCCTGCAGATAGTCGACCAGAATTTTCTGCAGCGTGACATAGTCGGCGGCCCGTTCGGAGACCGGCCAGTTGCTGCCAAAAACCATGCGGTCGACTCCGATGTGTTTCCAGATGACATCCAGAGTCGGACGGTAATATTCCACATCCGCTGGGACGGCATCGGGACGGTGACGCGAAGCCCCTTCCACCAGGGCCGAGATTTTAATGAAAACCTGTTTCTGATCGGACAGGGCTTCCATGTATTGTTGCCAGGTCAGATCGAGTTCATCCCCTTTGATAACGACGTTACCAATATGATCGACGACAATCCGCAGGTCGGGAACCTGCTCGGCCAGCAGCCGTGCTCCATTGAGAGTCACCGGGCCGCCATTCAGATCCACCTGCAGCCCCTGGTCGGCCATCAGTTTCAGATCGTCGATAAACTGTTTCTGCTTCAAGCCAGGATCGAGCAGATCGTAATTGATGCGAATTCCTTTATAGAGCGGGTTCTTCGAAAACCGTTTGAGGTGCTTACGAAAATCGGGCTCGCCCGGAGTAAGACGCCCCACAAAGCCGATGATCACCGGATTGTCTTTCGCCTGATCCAGAATCCACTGATTGTCTTCGACCAGCTTACTGGCTTCCACAACAACCGTGGCATTCACGGGCTGGTACTTTTTCAGTTCGACAAAATCTTTAGGCAACACGGTCCGATAGAGGGACGAACCTTTGCTCGGCCAGGGAACTCCTTCGGGGCGACTCGGATCGTAAAAATGGGTATGAGTGTCAACGACTTTGGCAGGCAGCAGCGGTTTGGAAGCAGCGGCTTTGCTTTCACTGAGATTCAACTGCGATGCGAGAAATCCGGCGGAAGCAGTTTTGAGAAAAGTACGACGGTTGAGCGATGACATGTCGAGAATCCTCTGTGCTGTTTAAATTTGATCAGACCTGGAAAGGCAGGATTGATGGAAGATCTAGTTACATTATGTTTATGTCGATGTATTACAGGATATTCTCAGTCGATATCCAATTCTATCTATTTTCACAAAAACTTGCTGTATTCGGGGGGAATTTAAATCGCACTTCCCTTTGCCGGCTCTTTTTGCTAATTTTCACGCACTGTGTATCTTTACTTCAATTGTTTTGGGACGCTTGTCGCCAGGAACGGCGACGGACAAAGACAACGGATTTGATTTTGTGATGCCCCCAACTGACGATCAGAACTCGGACTTGAATCGCCGCGCGCATAACAGTGCCGCGTATGAAGAGACTGAACACGAGGAATCTGAAGAGATCAGCACAGTGAATTCCAGTGAATCCGACTGGTATTCCGAAGAGATCGAAGACGACGCCGTCGAATATGATCTCTCCCTGAAATTCGAAGATTACGCGCCTGCCTGGTTAATCAAAGTGAAGGCGCTGTTCGGTCATGCCCCGGAATGGTCGGTTTCTTACAGCCTGGGCGCCACTGCCATCGTTTTGACGATCCTGCTGTTACTGGCGATGCCCGCCGATGAACCAGCTGAAGTCGAATTTGTGGAAGAGTTCACACCCCCTCCCGTCGAAGTGGTGTCGGTTGTGCGCGAAGAAGAGGATCTGATTGATTCCCGGATTTCAGTAGAACTTCCCTTGATTGACGGGATTGTGCTTGCAGAAACCGATCCGCTGTATGTCTCTTTCGGAGAACTTCCGCAGCATATCGCAGACACAACTCCACACGAAGAATTCCTGCCGCCTCGCGAGCGACCGATCGTCCTGCCAGATTTTGAACTCCCGCCAGAACCAGCGGCTGCCGAACCAGAGTTGACTTTGAATGTGCA
This sequence comes from Planctomycetaceae bacterium, assembly GCA_020426085.1. Classification (GTDB taxonomy): domain Bacteria; phylum Planctomycetota; class Planctomycetia; order Planctomycetales; family Planctomycetaceae; genus Gimesia. Next base: position 5,419 of record JAGQQP010000045.1, read on the forward strand.
GCACATCCGCATCATCGAACGGGAAATGCTGGATCCGGGTATCGACGAACTATTTCTAGTCGAAGCAGTGGTGACCGCGGGGGACATGGTGAGTCGGCTGGAACCGGGAGATCGGTTTCTGTTTGATGAAAAATGGACACTGGTCAATCTGGAACGAACGCTGGCACAATCGCAGGAGATGATCCGCCCGACTCTCTATCACGAACGGGTGACAGAAAATAAACATCTGCAGGTCGGCCAGGAGCAACTGCTCGAACCTGATTTGAGAGATTCCGTTCGACCTGATCCCGGCAGACAGGAAGAGCTGCACGTCGAAATCAGAAAAACGATTCCTCAACAGGGGATCGCCGCGAATACGCTGGCCTATTCAATCATCGTAAAAAACCAGGGCACAACGCCCGCGTTTGATGTGGATGTGAACGAGACGCTCTCCCCCGCCGCAAGCCTGGTCGATTTGACACCGCCGGCTGAAGTCAGACAGAATCAGTTGAGCTGGAAGATCGACCGGCTGGAACCGCAGGAAGAACGCGAACTGCAGGTCAAAGTCTATCTGGCAGAGGAAGGGAGCGTGGAAACCAATTCCCTGGTGAAACTGGTTTCGCATGTCGCCACGACAACCGAGATTTTTGCACCGTCACTGGAACTGAAAATCAAAGGTCCTGATGTGATCGCAGAAGGAGAAGTCTTTCCCCTGGAGATTCAGGTGAGTAATCGAGGTCGTCAGGACCAGAATTCAGTGAACCTGAACCTGGATCTGCCTGAAGGCCTGATGCACGAACAGGGACGGCAGTTGTCATTCCACATGGATCAGCTGGCTGCCAACGAAACGCGAACATTGCAGGCACGTGTAAGAGCGGTGAAAGCAGGCAAAATGACCTCCCAGGCAAGTTTGTCTTCAGACAGTCTGCCCCTGGAAGAAACGGTACTGGTGCAGAATGTCGTTCCCAAACCAGTGACGCCGAAACAGCCGGACACAAAGGCAACCAAACCTGCGACTCCTGCACCGACCGTCCCACCAAATCCTCCCGTGGCTCCCGGACAGCAATGTCCCTGTCAGCTACCGGTCATTGAGTATTATACGGTCCCTTACCTGCTGCCTTGATTGCAGCTGGAGTTGAAGTTGCCTCTCGACTTCGGTTAGCCTGTAGCCAGTCCCCATTCTGGTATTGATCCCGCTAACTGGCTATGAGGAGAGAACCTGATGAAAGTCTCCACTTCTGTTCGAGTCCGCTACCTGAGCTTCTGCCTGATGACCTGTCTTTTATTTTCGCTATTCCTGACGGAGAGCAAAGCAGGTCCACCGGATCGGAAACAGGGCGAGATGGCAGGCGAAGTCGATACCGATTCCGTGATCTTACAATCACGCCTGACAGCTGAGAAACCGGATTCCGAGGGAGATCTTCCCGGTAGTTCAGGAGTGGGACGGTTCGAACTTTCGACCCATCCTGATTTCTCAAACGCTATTTTTACGGACTGGCTGACGGCGAAAGAGAAAGATGACTATATGCTGAAAACCCTTGTGAAAGACCTTAAGCCGGGAACCCGTTACTATTATCGGCTGCAATACGGTACGAACCGGGATTCGACACAGAACGGTCCGACCAATACTTTCGAAACACTACCTGCAGCAGACCAGGCAAAGGCAATCAGTTTTGTGGTAGTGACCGGCATGAACTACCAGGCGTTTCATCATGGCCTGGGAAAACATCCTGCTTACCAGGGAGAAGATAAGCTACTTGGTTACCCTGCCCTGTTGAGTATCCTGAAGCTGAAGCCGGACTTTTTTGTCGGCACGGGTGACAATGTTTATTACGATCACCCCGCGAAACCAGCCGCGCAGACCGCTGCTGAGATGAGAAAGAAATGGCACGAGCAGTTCATGCAGCCCCGATATGTGGATCTGTTTGCAAGTGTGCCGACCTACTGGGAAAAAGATGATCACGACTTTCGCTATAACGATTGTGATCTGACAGGAAAACGTGAGCCGAATAATGAGTTGGGACTCCGTCTCTTTAGAGAACAGGTACCCATCGTTGATCCACTCGATTCAGATCCGATTACTTACCGCACCTATCGCATGGGAAAACTGTTACAGGTCTGGTTCACTGAAAACCGGGATTACCGCAGTCCGAACCGCTCCCCCGATGGTCCAGACAAAACAATCTGGGGTAAGAAGCAGCGTGACTGGTTGCAGGAGACTTTGAAAGAATCCAACGCCACTTTCAAAATCCTGATCTCACCGACGCCGATGATTGGCCCGGATGGCAAAAGCAAAAAGGACAATCACACCAACCTCGGAGGCTTCCGTCACGAACGGGATGATTTTTTCCAGTGGCTTGATCAGGAGGGGTTGAATCAAAGAGGGTTTTATGTGGTCTGTGGCGATCGTCACTGGCAGTACCATTCGATCCATCCCCCCGGAATCGAAGAATTCTCAACGGGAGCCCTGGTGGATGCGAATTCGCGACTGGGTGTGAATCCGGGCGACAAAAAAGGGACCGATCCGGAAGGCATCGTCCAGCAACCCTATACCTCTCAGCCGGCATCCGGTGGATTTCTGTATGTGAAAGTCCTGCCAGAAGAGAAAGGGGAGAAAGCAGAACTGCAGTTTCGTTTCTATGACGAACAGGGAAAACTGCTGCATGAAGTCAAAAAAACACGAGCCATCGAGTAACAGAAGGGTGTAGTTCAGTTTGATTCTTGATTATCGGCAAACACAATATTGCAACTGACACAAGTGGTTCGGTAGCATGGAGTAACGCTTACCAATAAGTTGCAGAGTTACCCTCTGGCCTGACTGAGAGTTTGAAATGACTTTATCCAAGATCTGGCTACAGATCCCCTTTTTTTTAATTCTGTTCCTGATTTCGTTGACGCCAGATTACCTGGCAGCTGCTGACGGGATGCTGGGAACAGTCCGCTTCACCGCGGGGAAATCACCGCTCGAAAATGAGCCTGTCTGCGTGGAACTTCCCGAGACCGGATTCTCAGCGGAGCAGGTTTTTCTGATCGAAACTGCCGATGCGGAGATGACTGCAATCCCCGCGCAGATTGAAAAGCGAAAGCAGTCTGCCGATTTACTCTGGTGGATTCCCCCTGGAAAAACTGCCGCCGGTAAAACACGCGAATTTCAAATCCATCCGGGTGCTGTTTCTCCGCAGCAGGAGCTGACGATCAAAGAGACTGACAAAGCTTTTCAGATCCTGATTGGTGATCACCCGGTATTAAGCTACAACTATAAACATATTGAGCCCCCCTCCTCACTGGATCCCCTGTATGGTCGCAGCGCGCACATTCATCCCATCTGGACACCCAGCGGTAAGATTGTCTCAGATGAATTTCCCCCGGATCATGCCCATCAGAGTGGACAGTTCCTTGCTTTCACCAAAGCGGTTTTTGAGGGACGACCGACCAACTTCTGGGAAATCAAAAGCAAAAAAGGACGGGTTCGATTTAAAAACAAGGTCTCGAAACAGGTGGGGCCGGTCTTTGCAGAATTAGTTGTCACCCAGGAACATGTTGATCTGACAGGGGAATCAGAAACCCCCGCTTTACTGGAAACGTGGGGCATTCGCGTGTGGAATCAACCAGTGAGAGATCCCGCCTACTGGATGTATGATATTACTTCGGATTTGCGGTGTGCGACCGAGTCTCCATTGAAACTCCCCCAGTATCATTATGGCGGCATGGCCATTCGCGGAGGTCGGGGATGGACGAAAGAGAATTGTCAGTTTTTGACATCCAACGGCAAAACCCGAGAGAATGGCAACCATGACCGGTCCCGCTGGTGTGATATTTCCGGCAGAACTGATGCGAAAGCTCCCTGGAGCGGTTTTACCATTCTCAGTAACCCCGATAATTTTCGCTTTCCGGAACCGGTGCGGATTCACCCTTCCATGCCTTATATGGTATTCACCCCCTGCCCACTGGGTGACTGGGAAATCGATCCGGGAAAACCGCATATCAGCCACTACCGGTTTCTCGTACATGACGGGCCTGCACTCTCCCGCACCGAGGGGATCTGGCAACATTACGCCAACCCACCCCAGGCGAGTTTTCAATCAGCCGCTCCCTGAGAGTTTGACATCAGAAAGAGTTATCTATGATCTGGGATTTACACTGCCACCTCTCGGGGGTGGACGGCAAAACCGCCGACGAGCGCATCGCACAGCTGATGGTTTATGCCGACCGCATGGGTGTGGAGCGACTCGTCTTCTTTATGGGCTGGCCGTTTCTGACCGATCCCACACCTGAGCAGTTTCGCAAGCAGAACGATCAGGTATTGCAGGCAATCAGCCACTGGCACGACCGGGCGTTTGGCTTTGTCTATCTGAATGCCAAGTATGTTGATGAAAGCATCGCGGAACTGGATCGCTATGTAAAAAATGGTCCTATGATTGGCGTCAAGTTATGGGTCGCCAGTCGCTGCAATGATCCGTCGATTGACCCGATTATCAAACGGGCGGCCGATCTGAAAGCGCTGATCTATCAGCATACCTGGTACAAAACCGGGGGAAATCTGATTGGCGAATCAACGCCCGGCGATCTGGCGCTGATGGCCAAACGGCATCCGGATGTCCCTTTGATCTGCGGGCATACCGGGGGTGACTTTGAACTGGGGCTGCGGGCGATTCAGGATTCACCGAACGTCTATGCTGGCATTGGCGGTTCCGATCCGACTGCTGGAATCACAGAAATGGCGGTACGGACGTTGGGGGCAGATCGTGTGCTTTACGGCAGCGATATCGGCGGACGCAGTTTCTCCTCTCAACTGGCGAAGGTCCAGGGCGCCGACATACCTGAAGTTTCCAAACGTCTGATCCTGGGGGGCAATCTCAAACGGCTGCTGACTCCGATCCTGAAAGAGAAAGGGATCAAAGTATGATTTGCGATGTGAACGTGTACCTTTCCCGCTGGCCCTTTCGTCGACTGCCTTGCGACACGACTTCAGAACTTGTGAGCAAATTGAAACGCAGCCAGATCAGCCGGGCCTATGCCGGGAGCTTTGATGGTTTGCTGTATAAAGATCTCCGCGCGGTGAATCAGCGGCTGTATGACGACTGCAAGTCACAAGGTGCGGATCTGCTGATCCCTGTCGGAAGTATCAACCCCACGCTGCCAGGCTGGGAAGACGATGTGATCGCCTGCCACGAGCAATGGAAGATGACCGGCATTCGCCTGCATCCCAATTACCACGAGTATGAACTGAGCAGTCCGGAGACGAAAAAACTGTTTGCGATGGCTGCTGAACGGGGACTGTTTATTCAGATCGCCATGCGGATGGAAGACGATCGGACGCAGCACAAATTGATGCGGATTCCCGATGTGAATTTTGAAGCATTGCCGGGACTGATGAAGGAGCAGGACGGTCTGCAGGTCACGATTCTGAACGGGATGAAATCGTTACGGGGTGCCAACCTGATTCGACTGACCGAGAACCCGAACCTGACCATCGAGATCGCCATGCTGGAAGGGGTCGGCGGGATTGAAAAGATCATGGAGCAGGTGCCTTACGAGCAAATCCTGTTTGGTTCCTATTTTCCGTTTTTCTATCTCGAATCCAGCCTGAATAAACTCAAAGAGTCTCAACTGGGCATGGAGATCGAAAAGCAGATCACCTGGGAGAATGCACAGAAACGGTTTGCAAAAACCTGAGAATCGGAGTGACTACTCAGTCCACTCCAGGTAAGGATCGAGTCCCATCTTGTGGAACATCTCGATACGATTTTTTTCCTGCTTGAGCATATCGCGACGTTGTTTCCGATGCAGTTTCTCCAGGAAGTCCTGTGTATTCTTGAAGAACGACAGCCAGCCTGCGGATAGCTCCCCGTTTTTATCTGCCTTGGCAGATTTTGAAAGTTTCTCGAGCTGACTCAGTTCCAGGCAGCGGAGCAATTCGTCTTCCAGCGAGAGAAAGAACTGATAGTGTCCGGGATCGCCCTGCCGGGCAGACCGACCGATGAGCTGACGGTCGATGCGGGCTGAGGTGTGCATCTCTGTTGCAATCACATGCAGCCCCCCGTTGGCACGCACATCATCCTTGAGCAGAATGTCGGTACCACGACCGGCCATGTTTGTAGCGATGGTCACGCGTGCCGGCTCACCGGCTTTGCGAACGATTTCAGCTTCCTGTTCATGGTATTTAGCATTCAGAATCTGATGCGGGATGGCTTTCATCGCCAGCAGATCGCCGAGCGCTTCAGACGCTTCGACTGAGGGTGTACCGACGAGAATCGGGCAGCGTTTCAATCGCAGACGTTCGATCTCTTCCACGACAGCCATACGCTTGGCATGCATTGTTTTAAAGATTCGCGCCTGACTCCCCTTGCGAATACCGGGGCGATGCGTGGGAATCGAAGTCACGGAAACTTTATAGGTTTTCTTGATTTCTTTTTCCGCCAGAGCCGCGGTACCGGTCATCCCTGCGAGATGCGTATAGTTCTGGAAAAAGCTCTGGACAGTGATGCGAGCAGCCTGGCCTGTTGCGGCAGTGATGGGAACATGCTCCTGAGCTTCGATGGACTGATGCAGTCCATCCTGCCATTTCCGCCCTTCCATCATACGACCCGTTGATTCATCGACAATCACGACTTCATCATCGACAACCACATAATCACGGTCTTTCAGAAAGCCGAAACGAGCCACCAGTGACTGCTCAACCTGTTTGTAGATGCGTTCGGTATCAATCGAGTCCAACAGAGAAGGCTTCGCCATCAACAGAATTTTACGACAGCCCTGATCGGTCAGATAGGATGAACGTTTTTTAGGCTCATAAACATAATCCACTTCCGACTCAAGCTGGTGAGTTGCCCGGTTGCTCCAGCGAAACAGGTTCACAGAAGCAGCGTCATTCGGTTGGATCAGCCCGATGATCAGCGGGGTTCTAGCTTCATCAATTAACACACTGTCGGCTTCGTCGATCAATGCAAAATAGTTGCCGCGCTGAACCAGTGGTTCTTTACCGGAGTTTTTATGGTTGGTAATCGCCTGTTCCAGCTGACCGGGGGCAGACGCTCCAATACGAATCCGATCGCGGAGGAAATCGAATCCCATTTCATTCGCCGTACCGTAGGTTACATCCAGACCATAGGCAATCCGTCGATCTTCGTCTTCCATATCTGCCGTGATACAGCCAACTGAAAGGCCCAGTTTATTGAATACCGGCCCCATGATTTCAGAGTCACGTTTGGCAAGATAGTCGTTGACCGTAATCACGTGACACCCTTTACCCATCAGTGCACGCAGATAAGCAGGCAGAACCGCTGTCAGGGTCTTTCCCTCACCGGTCTGCATTTCAGCAATGCCCCCCTCAAACAAGGCAATGCCCCCCATGAGCTGCACGGGGAAGTGTTCCATCTTCAAGGTTCGCCAGGCGGATTCCCGCACGAGAGCATACGCCTCCGGCATAATTTTCTTCAGAGGCTCTCCCGATTTCGCACGCCAGCGCAGCTCCAGTGAATAGCGTTCCAGTTGATCATCGGTCATTTTCTTCAACGCTGCACAACGCTGAATAATTTGACCAGCTGTGGCATTCCAGCGGGAAAGACGGGATTTTGCCGGGCGAAAACCTGTCTTCATCCAGTGATAGCTGTGTGATGCGATGCTCAAACTGCCTCCAGGAGTCAAATAAAAAACAACCAGAACAAGAAGACAAATCAAACGATTTATTTGATGTGTCAGGAAATCAACGGACATTGCTTTCAGCATTATGACGCTCAAAACACTGAAAAGTAACGTCTGAGTCCAGCTGTCTGACTCTCATAACGAGTGATCACAAAGTTGCTGAACAGCAGAAACAACCACTCTCTTAAAGTCTTTACATGATGAGACTTACACACCTTTCTACACCACATGCTGACTGCTGGTTTCGCTTATTTTAATCAGTCAGTGAAGCGACAACAAAAACTTTTTTTCTGAATCTCAGCAGGTGACTCAAAAATGCGTGGGTGCCGTAAGTTCTTCCAGTTTGTTGACTTAAATCAACATTTCAGGTTGGATTCCCTACCGTTTTGTTAGATTTTTTACATCCAATCGTCATTTTCGGTGCAGATTGTATTTTGCTTATGTCAAACACAAACAAGCCACCCATACCTTACATTTCCACTAAAGATTGGAAACATTCCAATTTCCCTGTTTTGTTAGGTAGGGCCGCATCTTTAAAATCATTAACTGAACAGTCAGGTCGATTTCTCTCCAAGAGAAATCTGTCTGGCTTGAATCAAGTTCAACAGCAAAGATTTATGTAATATAAAGATACCAGTTTAATGATCTCGAAATTCATCGATAATCTGTGGCGTCCGCGGCGAACTAAACATCATCGCAGGCTGAAACCCACCACTGCCCCGCTTGCCGCCACAGAAAAGCTGGAAGACCGTACGCTGCTAAGTGGTCAGGATCTGGTTGCTTTTGCTCAAGCACTTACAGCTGCGAACGTAACACTCTACGGAGCTGCATGGGATGCCAGTACGACTGAGCAAAAAGCACTACTGCAGGATGGCGCACAGTTTCTGCAGTTTGTCGATATTACAGATGCGAATCGTGGATTAAGCGGCAGTGCCATCGACGCGGGAATCAGTGATATCAATGATCTGCACCCCGTCTGGAAGCTGGATGACGGAACACTGATTGATGGCAGCACAATCAACTCAGTAGCTGATCTCGCAGTAGCAACAAATGTTGCGATTCCTCAATCTGATGATCCATTTCTGAAAGCGATTGCCGACCAGACTTTGTATTCAGGAACGGGTCTGCATGTTG